>JALVBM010000258.1 GCA_027010665.1 Chromatiales bacterium | reverse complement strand
TGCCGGCGGTGGCCGGAGCGGAGCGGGGCCTGTTGTGGCGTATCGAGGATGGCCGGGGGCACGTGAGCCATTTGCTTGGCACCATTCACGTGGCCGATCCGCGGGTGCTCGAACTGCCGGCGCCGATCCGGCAGGCGTTTGCGGCATCCCGCACGTTCTGCGCCGAGGTCAGGCTCGACATGGACAGCCTCCTGGGGCTCACCCAGGCAATGCTGCTGCCCGAGGGCGAATCCCTGCGCGACAAGCTGGATGCCCGAACCTGGCAGTCCCTGGTCGCGCTGTCGGCGACCCTGGGGTTGCCCGAAATGATGCTGGAGCGGATGAAACCCTGGGCGGTGGCGACCATGCTGAGCCAGCCGAAGGCGCCCGGGATGGTGCTGGACATGATGCTCTACGAGCAGGCCGCCGCCGCGGGCAAGCAGCTGTGCGGGCTGGAGACGCCGGAGGAGCAGCTCGGCGCGCTGGAATCCCTGTCGGAGCGCGAGCAGATCGCCATGCTCCAGAGTGCCATCCGCCAGTATTCGCAGCTCGACCGTCTGGTGGAAAAACTCACCCGCGCCTGGTTGCAACGGGATCTTACAGCGCTCGAACGGATCAGTGCCGAGGCCATGGCCGGCGAGGATCCGGACATGGTCGCCGCCTTCGATCGGGAAGTGGTGATCCGCCGCAATCACCGCATGGTGACGCGCATGCAACCGAAGCTTGCCGAAGGCGCGGCCTTCATCGCCGTCGGTGCCCTTCATCTGCCGGGCAAGGCGGGGATTCTCAATCTGCTGCGCCAGCAGGGTTACCGGGTGACGGCGGTTTATTGATGTGTCGGCCCTGTTTATTCCGGCGAGGGCGACGCCTGCATATCAGGGGCGAGTGGCGAGGGACAAGGAAAGGCGTTTGGGGGGTTGGCTTCGTGGGCTGTCTTGGGCTTATTGTTTTCTCGATTTCATTTGGGGGTTATCGCGGCTGAGCGCCGCTCCTACAAATCGTAGTCGAACAGGCCGGTCAGACAACACATTTTTCGGCGTCGTGCACAAACGTTTTTTCTAGTTCCTAGTTCCTCGTTCCTTTTTACTTGTTGGTTAGTTTCCAGCGAACCGTTTCCCCCGCCCGCAGTGGCACCAGTTCCTTGTCACCCATCGGTTGGGTGTCGGGAACCGTCCAGGTTTCCTTGCGCAATGTGATGGTGTCGGCGTTGCGCGGCAGGCCGTAGAAGTCGGGGCCGTGATGGGCCGCGAAGGCTTCCAGCCGGTCCAGGGCGCCGGCTTCCTCGAAGGCTTCGGCATACAGTTCGATGGCGGCGTGGGCGCTGTAGATGCCGGCACAGCCGCAGGCCGATTCCTTGGCGTCGCGCGGGTGGGGTGCGCTGTCGGTGCCCAGGAAGAATCGCGGATCGCCGCTGGTCGCCGCCTCGACGAGGGCCTGGCGATGGATTTCCCGCTTGAGGATGGGCAGGCAGTAGTGGTGGGGGCGGATGCCGCCGCGGAACAGGGCATTGCGGTTGAGCAATAGGTGATGAGGCGTGATGGTGGCGGCAAGGTACGCGTCGTTGGCGCGCAGGAATTCCACCGCCTGGCGGGTGGTGATGTGTTCCAGCACGATCTTCAGTTTCGGAAAGCGTTGCCGCAGGGGGATGAGCACCGTATCGATGAACACGGCTTCCCGATCGAAGACGTCCACGTCCGGATCGGTTACCTCGCCATGGATGAGCAGCGGCAGGCCGTGTTCCGCCATAACGGCCAGGGTGTCATAAGTGTGTTCGATGTCGGTTACCCCGGCATCGGCATTGGTCGTGGCCCCGGCCGGGTAGTACTTGACGGCATGCACGTGGGGCGAGGCGACGGCCTTTTCGATTTCCTGCGGCGTGGTGTTGTCGGTCAGGTACAGGGTCATCAGCGGCCGGAAGTCGGCGCCGGCGGGGACGGCTTCGAGAATGCGTTGCCGGTAGGCCTCCGCCTGGGCCACGGCGGTGACCGGCGGCTTCAGGTTGGGCATGATGATGGCACGGGCAAACCGCCGGGCGGTGTCGGGGACCACGCTGAACAGGGTGGCGCCGTCACGGACGTGCAGATGCCAGTCGTCGGGGCGAGCAAGGGTGATCTCGGTCATGGGGGGATCCGCTTGGTTCGGCAAGCCCGATTATGCCACGGGTCCGGAATTCAGTCCGGGGCGTTGGGGAAGACTTCCCGCGCTGCCCAGTTGGCGAATTCGGCCCGGGTGCAGCTGTCGGCCATGCCCTGACCCGGTCCTTCCACCACCCGGTAGATCACCATCTCCCGCGCCGGATCGCCGCGTCGCTCCTCGTCGATGATTTGCCGCACGGACCATTCGGCGCCGTGTTTGCCGTTGGTGTAATAGTGGCCGAGCCGGATCTGCTCGGGCGTCAGCCGCTGGCGCTCGGCATGCTCCATGGCCAGGGTGAACAGGCGCTGCAGATCTTCCGTGGTGAAATCGACGATCAGATCCAGATCGGCCAGGGCCTGTTCGATATGTTCGCGTTCGATGGCCGGGGCGGTCTCCGTCCGACCTTTTGGCGGAGAATCGGTGAAGCGCATCAGGCTGACGGGATAGCGACGCCAGGGAAACAGGTAATTGAAGAGGATCGCCACGCTGAAGATGATCACCGTATTGATGAGGATGGGGGCCAGAACATAGCCGTAACCCAGTTCGTGGATCGCGGGGCCGCCGATGACGGCTGCCAGGGCCGTGGCGCCACCCGGCGGATGAATGCAGCCCATGACGTGCATCAGGCCAATGGCTAGGCCCACGGCCAATCCCGCGGCAAGAAAGGGTTCGGGCACGAGCTGCTGGCAGGTCACCCCGACGAAGGCGGAAAAGACATGACCGCCGATCAGCGCCCAGGGCTGGGACAGGCGGCCATGGGGCACGGCGAACAGCAGCACGGCCGATGCCCCCATCGACGGCACGATGAGGACGGCGCCTTCGGCACCGGTGAAGACATGACTGACCGCGGCGACCAGAAAGATGCCGGTAATGCCGCCCAGGGTGGAGACCAGTTTTTCGGCGCGGCTGACCGGTTCGGGTTCGATGTTGAAAAAGCGTTGCAGGCGTCTTGCGAGGTTCAATCGGGTTCTCCTCTTCGTCGATTCGCCGGTGCCGGCCATTTTCCAAAGTGGCGGGGCAGGGTTGCCCTGATCCCGGTCAAGTTCCGGCGTCCCGGGCAAGTTTTGCCACTTCCCGGTAACGGAAACAGTCCACCAGATGATCGTTGACCATGCCGGTGGCCTGCATGAAGGCATAGCAAATGGTGCTGCCGACGAAGCGGAAGCCCCGGGACTTGAGATCGCGGCTCATGGCATCGGAGACCGGTGTATTGGCCGGGATCGCATCGAGGGTTCGCCAGCGATTGCGAATGACCCGGCCTTCGGTGAATCGCCAGAAATAGGCATCCAGCGAACCGAATTCGTCCTGCAGCGCCAGGCAGCGACGGGCGTTGGTGATGGCCGCCTCGATTTTGCGGCGATTGCGCACGATGCCCGGATCCGCCAGCAGGCGTTCGATGCTGCGGCGGTTGAAGCGGGCGACCCGTTCGATGTCGAAGCCGGCGAATGCGCTGCGGTAGTGCTCGCGCTTTTTCAGGATGGTCAGCCAGCTCAGGCCGGCCTGGGCGCTTTCCAGAACCAGGAATTCGAACAGACGCCGGTCGTCGTGCAGGGGCACGCCCCATTCCGTGTCGTGGTAGCGAACATAGTCCGGGTCGGTGCCGCACCAGCCGCAACGCACGGGTGATGCCCTGGTGGTCATGATTTTTCGGTCGGAGCTTCGTCTCTTGGTTCGAACCGGACCACCTGTTCGCCGGGAACCTGGGGTTTTTCGAGACGGAAGATGCGATAGCCATGGAGCATGGCCGAGACGTCGGAATTGCCGCTGCGCCAGTCATGGACGAGCACGGCGATCACGTGCAGCAGCATGAAGGCGCCGATGGCGGTGGCGAGGGGGGCGTGCAACTGCACGGGATCGAACCCGAACGGAAAGCGTTCGGCATCGATCAGAAAGCCACTGACGATCTGGGCCAGCAGCGCGAGCAGGAACAACAGATAAACGGGTGCCCACAGCGGATTGTGCGCATACCAGCGCGGCAATGGCAGCTGGCCGAAGGTGACATAGAAACGCAGCGTGTCGCGCACGCCCTGCCAGTGTTGCGGCAGCAGATCCCGCCAGCCGGCTGCGGAGCCCTTGCCGGTGAACAGCAGTACCAGACGCAATGCCAGCGCCGGCACCAGCAGCCAGGCCAGCATCAGGTGCTGTTCGCGACTGGCGGCATGCCACCCGGGCAGGTGTTGCATGAACCAGCCGCTGATCCACAGGCCGGCGACCGACACCACCATGAGCCAGTGGCACAGACGCAGGGGCGCCGGCCAGATGTAGGTGCGTTGCAGCCGTTCGCGCTCCCCGCCATGGGGGCCGGGCGGTTTCATTCGGGCAGTCCTCCCTCGGTGAGGCGGATCGGATCCAGCAGCCGGACCAGTTCCTCGCGGGAGAGATCGGTCATCTCCGCGGCGACGTCCAGCACCGGGCGGCCTTCGGCATAGGCCCGCTTGGCGATGGCGGCGCCCTGTTCGTAGCCGATGGCCCGGTTCAGGGCGGTGACCAGGATGGGGTTGCGATCCAGGGCTTCGCGCAGGCGCCGGGTGTCGACCTCGAAGCCGTCGATGGCGCGATCGGCCAGCAGCCGGGCGCCGTTGGCCAGGATGTCGATGGACTGCAGAAGATCGTAGGCGATGACCGGGAGCATGACGTTGAGCTGGAAATTGCCGGACTGGCCGGCGGTGGTGATGGTGGCGTCGTTGCCGAACACCTGGGCACAGACCATGGCCACGGCCTCGGGAATCACCGGATTGACCTTGCCCGGCATGATCGAACTGCCCGGCTGCAGGGCCGGCAGGCGGATTTCGCCAAGGCCCGCCAGGGGGCCGCTGTTCATCCAGCGCAGATCGTTGCTGATCTTCATCAGGCTCACGGCCAGGGTACGCAGGTGGCCGCTCATCTCCACGGCGGTATCCTGGCTGGCGATGCCGACGAAGGGATTCTTCATGGGGTGAAAGGGCAGCCCGGTCTTTTCGGCCAGCACGTGACAGACGATGTCACCAAATTCCGGGGCGGCGTTCAGTCCGGTGCCGACGGCGGTACCGCCCTGGGGCAGGGCGTGCAGGCGCTGGCCGCCTTCCTCGATGCGCGTGATGTCGTCGAGGATCTGATCCCGCCAGGTGCCGAGTTCCTGGCCGAGGGTGATCGGCAGCGCGTCCATCAGATGGGTGCGGCCGGTCTTGACCACATGGGCCAGCTCCGTGGCGCGGAGATCGATGGTATTGGCCAGATGCCGCAGGGCCGGCAACAGCTGCCGATCGATTTCGACGGCAGCGCTGACATGGATGGCCGAGGGGATCACGTCGTTGGAGCTCTGGCTCATGTTGACGTGATCGTTGGGATGCACCGCCAGGCCGCTGGCCTCGCTGGCCAGCCGGGCCAGCACCTCGTTCATGTTCATGTTGGTGGAGGTGCCGGAGCCGGTCTGGAAGATGTCCACGGGGAAGTGTTCCAGATGCCGGCCGGCCATCACTTCCTCGGCGGCGGCCTGGATGGCGTTGCCGATGGCGGTGTCCAGCAGGCCGAGTTTGACGTTGGCTTCCGCGCAGGCGTACTTGATCAGGGCCAGGGCCTTGATAAAGGCCGGCGGCAGGGTCAGCCCGCTGACGGGAAAGTTCTCCACCGCGCGCTGGGTCTGGGCGCCCCACAGCGCATCTTCGGGCACTTCCAGTTCGCCAAGGCTGTCGTGTTCGATACGGGTCTTGCCCTTGCTCATGTCGGCTTCCTCTGTTCGATTCGCCAGTCGTGCACGGTTTCCTCCACCACCCGCCACTGACCGTCGTCTTCCTCTTCCAGCAGAATGGTCTTGTGCAGGCGCAGGACGGGGCCGGCGGTGGCGGTCATGATCTCGTCCACTTCGAAACCCAGACGGCGCAGGCTGATGGTCTTGATGCGAATGTTCTCGTGGGCCAGGCTGGCGAGCCGGTCATGGCGGAACTCGTTGTCGCGGCGCCGGCGCCAGCCGGCATGATCGACCACGGCCTGCCCGGGGATGCCATAGACCTGGACCTTGTCCGAGACCAGTGCCATGTGGGCCTCCAGGTCCCGGCGCGCCACGCTGTCGCGCAGGCGGGCGAGCCAGTTCTGAATCAGTTCCTGTGACATGACGGCCGGTCGATCTCCATGGGGAGCTGGTCAAGGTTTGACCAGAACATCTGCAAGTTCTTGTTTATCTTGTCGTGTTGCGCGCCCGGCGCGTCGTCTGCCCGGCGGTTTTCTTGACCTTGGGGGGCAAAACCCCGATCATACGCGCCTTTGATTTCGCGGTACCGGGGAGCAGAGCCCGGACCGGGCCGATTACCCCACTGAAGATATCACAAAGGTTCCCTATGAACGACGCGGACAAGAAACGCCTGCTGCGGGAGATGATTTTCTTCCGCCGCTTCGAGGATCGCACCTTCGAAGCCTACATGGAGCGCAAGATCGGCGGCTTCCTGCACCTGTACTCGGGTCAGGAAGCGGTGGCCACCGGCGTGCTGGAGAAGGCCCGTACCGGGCACGGCACCGACAACGACTACGTGATCACCGGCTACCGGGATCACATTCACGCCATCAAGACCGGCGCCCCGGCGCGGGAAGTGATGGCCGAGCTGTACGGCAAGGAGACCGGTTCCTCGCGCGGCCGCGGCGGTTCCATGCACATCTTCGATCCCACCGTGAACTTCATGGGCGGCTATGCCCTCGTGGGCCAGCCCTTCCCGCTGGCCGCCGGCCTGGCCATGGGCTGCAAGCACAAGGGCACCGATCAGATCGCCATCTGTTTTCTCGGCGACGGGGCCAACAACCAGGGCACCTTCCACGAGACCATGAACATGGCCAAGGTGTGGAACCTGCCGGTGCTGTTCGTGTGCGAGAACAACCAGTACGCCATCGGCACCCGCATCGAGCGCACCACGGCCGTGGTCGATCAGTACAAGCGCGTGTGCGCCTACGACATGGAAGCCAGCCAGCACGACGGCATGGACATCGACATTGTCATGGAGGCCGCCGAGAAGGCCATCGACTTCGTGCGTTCCGGCAAGGGACCGTACTTCATCGAATTCATGACCTACCGTTTCCGCGGCCACTCCATGTCCGATTCCAAGGGCTATCGCACCAAGGAAGAGGAAGCCGAGTGGGAGAAGCGGGATCCCATCAAGATCTACAGCCAGCGCCTGATCGAGCAGGGCATCATCACGCCCGAGGACATCAAGGCCATGGAGCGGGAAATCGACGACGAGATCGAGAACGACATCGTCAAGTTCGCCGAGGAAAGCCCGGAGCCACGGGTCGAGGATCTCGACAAGTACGTGCTCGACGACAATCCCGATCCCCGCTGGATCGGCCCGCTGCAGAAATAAGAAGAGGTTTCGACAATGGCAGAGACTGCATACTGGGAAGCGATCCGTCGCGCCCATGACGAGGAGATGGCCAACGATCCGATGGTCATCGCCATGGGCGAGGACATCGGCGTGGCCGGCGGCACCTACAAGGCCACCCTGGGCCTGTACGACAAGTACGGCCCCGAGCGGGTCATCGACACCCCCATCTCCGAGAACTCCTACACCGGCATCGGCATCGGCGCCTCGATGGTGGGCATGCGCCCGATCATCGAAATCATGTCCATCAACTTCGCCCTGCTGGCGCTGGACACCCTGATCAACGCCGCGGCCAAGATCCGCTACATGTCCGGCGGCCGCGTGCAGTGCCCCATCGTCATGCGCACCCCGGGCGGCACCGCGCACCAGCTCGCGGCCCAGCACTCGGCGCGTCTGGCGCGCATGTTCATGTCCACCTCCGGCCTGCGCGTGGTCACCCCGCGCGGACCGCTGGATGCCTACGGCATGCTCAAGTCGGCGGTGCGCTGCAACGATCCGGTGATCGTCATCGAGCACGAACAGATGTACAACCTCAAGGAAGACATTCCCGAAGAGGAATTCTTCCGTCCCCTGGAAGGCGCCGAGGTGGTGCGCGAAGGCACCGATATCACTCTCATCGGCTACAACTACAGCGTGCACCTGTGCCTGGAGGCCGCCCGTCGCCTGGAAGCCGACGGCATCAGTGCGGAAGTGATCGATCTGCGCGCCCTCAAGCCGCTGGATCGGGAGACCATCCGCAAGTCGGTCGAGAAGACCCACCGCGTGCTGGTGGCCGAGGAGGACGAAGCGCCGGTGGGCGTGGGTTCCGAGATCATCGCCACGGTGAACGAGGAGTGTTTCTATGCCCTCGATGCCCAGCCGGTGCGCATCCATGCCGCCGACGTGCCCGTTCCCTACAACGCCCGCCTCGAGAAGGCGGCCATTCCCAGCGCCGACGACGTGTACGAAGGGGCGCTGAAGGTGATGGGCAAGATCTAGGGCGAGGGCACGGTCGCAACGAGCAGGTCGGGCTTCAGCCCGACGTGTCGGATCGAGGGCCGGCCTGTCGGCATCCCTGGTCGGGCTGAAGCCCGACCTACACCAAATACAAGAAACTGCACATGTCTGAACCGTACACCATCAAGATGCCCCAGCTCTCCGATACCATGACCGAAGGGGTCGTGGTGAGCTGGGAGAAGAACGTCGGCGACAAGGTCGAGCGCGGTGACGTGGTCGCCCAGGTGGAGACCGACAAGGCCATCATGGACGTGGAGGTGTTCCGCGAGGGCTATCTCTCCGGTCCCCTGGCGCCGGTGGACAGCACCGTGCCGGTGGGCGAGCCCATCGCCTATCTGGTGGCCACGCCCGAGGAGGTGCTGCCGGCCGATGCCGATCATGCGCCGGGCGGTGGTGTACCGGTGAGTCCTGCCGGCAAGCCTGAAACCGAAACGGCCACGGCGTCGGCAGCCGAGACGCCCGCGGCGGGCGGTGGCAGCGAAGCCGAGGCTCCGGCCGATGCCTACGTCATCAAGATGCCCCAGCTCTCCGACACCATGACCGAAGGGGTACTGGTGAGCTGGGAGAAGGCCGTCGGTGACAAGGTCGAGCGCGGCGACGTGGTCGCGCAGGTGGAGACCGACAAGGCGGTCATGGACGTGGAAGTGTTCCGCGAGGGCTACCTGTCCGGGCCGCTGGTGCCCGAGGATGCCACCGTGCCGGTGGGCGAGCCCATCGGCTATCTGGTGGACAGCCCCGACAAGGTCATCGACACCACCCGCACCACGGCGCCGAAGGCCGAGGCCGAGAAACCGGCCGAGAAGGCCAAGCCGGTGCCGGCCGGTACCCAGAAGCCGAAGACCCATGTGCCGGCCATGCCGCCGGGCGCCACGCCGGCGCCGCGGCCCAAACACGCCAACGCGACCCCCTACGCGCGCCAGCTGGCCGGCGCCCACGGCATCGATCTCAACAGCATCACCGGCAGCGGTCCCGGCGGCCTGATCGTCGCCGCCGACGTGCTCAACTCGGAAGTGCAGAAGACCGCCACCAAGCGCATCTACCAGGTGCCGGGCGAAGGCCGCCCGATGACGCCCATGGAGAAGGCGGTGGCCCACAACATGGAGTACTCCCTCTCCATGCCCCTGTTCCACGTCACCGTGCACGTGGGCATCGATGCGCTCAAGGCGGCCTCCAAGGCCAAGGGCTTCTCCCTTACCGTGACCCTGGCCAAGGCCGCGGCCCTGGCCATCCAGAAGCATCCCGTCGTCAATGCCGTCTACCAGCACGAGGATCGCATCGTCGAACGCGAGCAGGTGGACGTGGGCATCGCCGTGGAGACCGAGGGCATGGGCCTGGTGGTGCCGGTGCTGCGCGACGTGGTCAACCGCGGCGTGGCCGAGCTGGCCGCCGACTGGAAGGATCTGGTGGATCGCGCCCGGGCGCGGCGCCTCAAGCCGGAGGAATACTCCAACCCCACCTTCACCATTTCCAACATGGGCATGCTGGGCGTGAGCCAGTTCGATGCCATTCCCTCGCCCGGCACCTCGGCCATTTTCGCCATCGCCACCGTCGGCCCCCAGGGCATGCCGGTGACCATGACCGCCGATCATCGCATCATCAACGGCGCCGACGCGGCCAAGTTCCTCAACACCTTCCGGGATCTGGTGGAGAACCCGGCCTGGCTGGACGGTGCCCCTACGGCCACGGCCGCCGCGCCCAGGGCGGCGAAGTTCGACTTCACCCTGCCCGAGGGCGACTGGGACTACGACGTGGTGGTCATCGGCGGCGGCCCCGGCGGCGAGGACTGTGCCCGGGATCTGGTGGAACACGGCTTCAAGGTGGCCATGATCAACGACTCGCCCCTGCCCGGCGGCGAGTGCCTGTGGCGCGGCTGCATTCCCTCCAAGGCCTGGCGGGCCGCGGCCGATCGCATCCGCGATCGCGCCCACGACAAGCTGCTCGGCATCAAGGGCACCGACAAGCCCAAACTGGACTGGCAACAGCTCGAAAAACACCGCCGCGAGGTGCTCGAGACCCGCGGCAAGATGGCCCTGAACACCGACAAGGGCGTGAAGATCGACGTCATCCAGGGCTTCGCCAGCTTCGTCGACGACCATCATGTGTTCATCGACACCGGCGCCAACATCACCGATCCCTTCACCCGGCCGCAGCCGGGCGATGGCAAGGAAGGCCGGACGGTCAGCTTCGCCGTGGCGGTCATCGCCACTGGCGCGCCGCCCTTCGTGCCGCCCATTCCCGGCGCGCAGGAGGGGCTGGAATCGGGCGGCGTGCTCACCTCCGACACTGTCTGGAACCTGCCCGACGTGCCCAAACGCCTGGGCGTCATCGGCGGCGGCGCCATCGGCGTGGAAATGGCCCAGATCTTCCAGGACTTCGGCACCAAGGTGCTGCTGCTGGAGGGCCAGGATCGGATCCTCGCCGAGGTGGAGCCGGAGGTGGCCAAACAGCTCACCGCCATCCTCGACGCCGATCCGCGCCTGACCATCGAGACCTCCGCCAGGGTGACCGGCATCCAGGGCGAGCCGGGAGCGATGAAGCTCACCTATGAAGGTGCCGACGGCAAGAAGCACACCTTCAGCTGCGACTACGTGCTGATGGCCACCGGCAAGCGCCCGGTCCTCGAGCCGCTCAAGCTGGACCAGGCCGGGGTGGCGGTGGAGAACGGCGTCATCCAGGCCGATGAACGCTGCCGCACCTCGGTGCCCCACATCTTCGCCGTGGGCGACGTCATCGGCGGCCTGATGCTGGCCCACACCGCCGGCCAGCAGGGCCGGGTGGCCGCCGCCACCATCGCCGGCGAGGACATGACCTACGACGAGACCAGGGACTCGGGCGTGATCTTCACCCGCCCCGAGGCCGCCTTCGTCGGCCTGTCCATGGACCAGGCCAAGGCCCGCGGCATCGACGCGGCCGAGATCAAGGTGCCCATGAGCATCGACGCCAAGGCCATGATCACCGGCGAGACCCAGGGCCTGATCAAGCTGGTGGCCGACAAGGCCAGCCACCGGATCATCGGCGTCCACTTCCTCGCCGACCACGCCGACACCCTGATCGGCGAGGGCGTGATGATGGTCGCCGGCGACATGACCCTGGAACAGGTCGGCCACGCCATCCATCCCCACCCCACCCAGACCGAACTGTTCGGCGATCTCGCCCGCCGCCTCGCCGCCCGCCTGCGCCGGGCCGAGAAGCGGAAGAAGAAGTAGTCCGGGGGGCTGCAAATAACACGGAGGGCACGGAGACACGGAGAACACGGAGCTGATTAGCGTGTAGAGTAAGGACGAAATTGTCCTGTTACACGGCCCGGTACCAGTCGGCCCATCTCATCCCCAAAATTCTCCGTGCCCTCCGTGTCTCCGTGCCCTCCGCGTTCCTTCCACCGAACTGATTCGGAGCCACCTGGCATGGCTGTTGCATTTTTCCGGGCATGAACCGGAAAATGCCCTTCCTCCTCGTCCTGCTGGCCGTCGTCCTGCCGGCCCGGGCCGACTATCGTTACATCCAGGCGCCCATGGACACGGCCGGCTGGGCGGCGGATGGCGATCGGCTGCAGTGCGTGCTGACCCACGTGATTCCCGGCTACGGTCAGGTGGACTTCCTGCGCCGGGCCAAGCATGGCCTGATCTTCCGGGTGCAGGTGCTGCGGGGGCCGAAGCAGGGAGGGACGGCGCGGCTGGTGTCGCTGCCGCCGGAGTGGAAGCATCACACCCTGCCGCGCAATCTCGGCACGGTGCCGGTGGTGCCGGGCAGGACGCCCTTCTACCTCAACAACGGCTGGGCGCGGCGCCTGCTGGCCGAGCTGGAGACCGGCATGACGCCGGTGCTGCGCTATCGTGACTGGGCCGACGGCAGCGACATCGTCGAACTGCGGGTACAGAGCCTGCGCTTCGGCGAGGCCTGGTCCCGCTTCCAGTTCTGCGAGCAGAACCTGCTGGGCTACGACTTCAGCGATGTCCGCCACACGGTCTTCCAGTACGGCTTCGGCAAGACCGGCCTGGACGGCGCCATGCGCAGCCGCCTCGACCAGATCGCCGAATATCTGCAACTCGACTCTTCCGTGAAGCAGGTCCGGATCGACGGCTATACCGACAGCAAGGGCTTCTCCCGCATCAACATCAAGGTGGCTCGTCAACGGGCCGAGACGGTGCGGGACTATCTTGTCGGCAAGGGCTTGCCGGCATCGATGTTCCGGGTGGTGCCCCATCACGAAAAGGACGGCAAGTTCAGCAACCGCACCCGTGAGGGACGCAATCGCAACCGGCGCGTGGAGATCACCCTGCTCAGGGGGTGAGGCTCCCATCCCGTCCGGCCTGCCCTGGCCGGGAGTATGAGATTCTCATACTCGATCTTTGCCGGTCGCCGGCGCATACTGATCCCCTTCAGGGAACGAGTGTGCTGCCATGTCGACACCCGCGAAGAACACGCCGGGACTGGCCTTTCTGTTCTTCCTGGCCATGGCCGGTTTCGGCACCTATCTGATCAGCAGTGGGCCACTGGAAAGCTCACGACCCGCCAGCCTCGGCAAGGACGTGCCCCAGCTGGTCCGCGAGGGCCGCATTCCCGCCCGCCTGTGGCAGGATCCTTTCCGCCTGCTGTTCGAACGTCTGGCCACGGGCAAGGGGGCCACGGCGCAGGCCGGGAACCGGCTGCAACCGTTGCTCGAGGAAATCCGCGAAGGCGCCGGGGGCGAACTGCGCGTGCTGGCGGTCATGGTCTCGACTGCGCCCTATGCCGAAGTGGAGGAACGCCGACGCCGCCGTCGCTATGCCGTGGTCTCGGCGCTCTCGGAGGCCGGCTATGCCCCGGTCGATGCCGGGCATATCCAGATGTTCGTGCTCGAATCCCGGGAAGCGGCGAAGACGCCTCCGCTACCCGTCCCCTTCGAATGGTACCGCCGCAGCGAGGATCCCCGCGGCCGGGTATTGCTGCTGTGGCTCGACGAAGGGGCCTTCGTCTCGTCGCCGGTGAAACAGCTCGCCGATCTGATCAGCGGGCTGTTCACGCACACGGCGCCGCCGTTGCGCCGGCAAATCCGCTTCAACCTGATCGGTCCGGCCCGTTCGGCGACCCTGCGGCGCATGGCGCAGGATCTGGACAACGGCCACCGGGCCGATCTGGACCGGATCCGGCGTCTCGGCCTGGCCGGACTGCACGTCGTCTCGCCCACGGCCACCCTGCCCGACGAGCGCATCTACGCCGATCCGGCACGGGACGCCCTGCAGAACCGGTTCAACGTCGCCCGGTGCCGGCAGGCGGGGGAAACCTGCATCACTTTCCATCGACTCATTCACGACGACCGCATCGTGCTGAGCCAGCTGTTGCCCGAACTCAACCGCCGAGGCATCGACAAGGGGAACTGTTCGGTGGACGGCGACTGTCCGGCCGATGCCGAGCCGGGCGCCGGGATTATCCTTATCTCCGAACTCGATACCGACTTCGGCCGCGCCCTGCCGGAGATCTTCAAGGCGCAATTCTGTGGCGACGATGCCGCCTGCAAGCAGCGCGTGCGCCATTATCACTTCCTGCGCGGTATCGATGGCAAGGTGGCCAACAGCCGTGATCTCGGTCTGGAAGGGGCGGCGGCGGGCAGTCCGGATCCGCTGGCCACGCTGGCCGAGAAGGAGATGCCCCGGATCCGGCGGCCGGTCGGCCCGGCCCAGTACGACTATCTGCGTCGCCTGGCCGACGAGATCGCCCGGCTGGATCGGTTCTGGCGAACCCGGGAAGGGCGTGGCGTCCAGGCCATCGGCATTCTCGGCAGCGACGTCTACGACAAGCTGCTGATCCTGCGCGCCCTGCGTCCCCGTCTCACCGGCACCCTGTTCTTCACCACCGATCTGGATGCGGCACTGCTGCATCCAGCCGAGTATCCCTGGACGCGCAACCTGCTGGTGAGTGCCAGCTATGGCCTGCGGCTGGCGCCGGACATCCAGACACGCACGCCGCCGTTTCGCAACGGTTACCAGTCGGCGGTCTTCCATGCCGTGCGCGCGGCCCTGGCGCCGCAGGTGCCCGCGGCGCTGGACGCGGCACATGCCCGACTCGCGGCCAGCCTGCCCGCCCTGTTCGAAATCGGTCGGCACGGGGCAATCCGCCTCCCCGGCGCGGGCGGATTCGATACCGATTCCCTGACGCCGCCACCACCGGAACGGCATCTGTGGCGCGCCTGGACGCTACTGGCCATGCTTTCGGCGCTGGGGCTCCTGGTATTTCACCAGTGGCGTCCCCGTTCCCGAACCGAGCTGATGGGGCTGGCGGCCGGCTGTCTCGTCATCCTGGCCCTGCTGGCGCTGGCCATCGTGCTCGACGAGCAGGAAGAGCCGCTGTACCTGTGGTCCGGCGTCAGTGTCTGGCCCAGTCTGGTATTGCGCCTGCTGGCGATCCTGCTGGTCATCCATTTCGTCCGTCAGGCGCTGGTTTCCCTCGAGCGCAACCAGTGCTGCCTCAGCCGCGACTGGTTTCCGGCCATGGCGTCCGGGGATGGATCCTGTGCAGACGGCATCGCGCAGCGGGATCGTGTCGCCTGGCTCGGGCGACTGATCCCCTTCGCCATCATCGCCGGCGCCCTGACCTGGTATTTCCCCAAGCTCTTCCCCCACGTGCACATCGTCGTGCCGGTGATCCTGTGGGGACTGCTGCTGGGGCTCTGGTTCGCCATGTTGCGCCGCCGCTTCGTCGGCCATGCCCTCGCAGACTGGCGGGACGGCGGCGCGGCGCCAACGACGGCGCAGGACTTCTGGCAGTGCTATCTGCAGCTGGGGCGCTGCCGTTTCCGTTTCGCCCGGGTTCTCACGGTGACCCTGGTCTTTCAGGCCTTCATCATGAGCGTGTACCTGACCTTCGGGCTGGATCACCTGCCGGTGCGGGGCGAAATCAGCCGGGTCATCAGCGAGGTGATTCTGGTCAGCTCCGAGTTTCTGATGCTGTTCCTGCTGTTCTTCAGCGTGGATGCCAGCCGCCTGGCGATTCTCTTCGTGCGCCGGCTCAGTCGTGACCGCTTCCGCGAAGACGAGTCGGCCGGTTCGGGCTGGCCGCCGGTGCTGGGCCTGCCGTCGCCCCTGGCCGGTGAATGGCTGCGCATCCGGCTGATCGCCGATCGCACCGCCGTGGTGGGCATGCTCATCTACTATCCGTTCGTGGTCATCGTCCTGCTGGTGGCCTCGCGGATCGGCTATTTCGACAACTGGGGGCTGCCCCAGGGGCTGGCGATCATCGTGGCCGCCACCGTGCTCGTCGCCATCCTCGCGGCGCTGCGCCTGCGCCACGAGGCCGAACGGGCGCGCGCCCGCATTCTGGAGCGGCTCGAGCGCCATCATCTGGCCGTGATCAACGGGGCCGAAACCGCCCTGGACGCGCCCCAGGTGAAACAGCTGATCCGCCTGGTGACGGAGGAGCGGGAAGGGGCCTTCCAGCCATTCCTCGATCAGCCGGTGGTGCGCGCCACCCTGCTGCTGCTGGGCGGTGTCGGCGCCAGCGTCTCCCAACTCGCCGGACTCCTGTACTGAAGCCTGCCCATCGGTACCGGGAAGCCGGTATAATCGCCGACTTCACGGCCAGCGGGCCCGGGTTCGATCAGACGGAGTTCCCATGAGCGACATCAAGAAAGTGGTTCTCGCCTATTCCGGCGGTCTCGACACCTCCATCATTCTCAAGTGGCTGCAGGACACCTACGGCTGCGAAGTGGTGACCTTCACCGCCGACATCGGTCAGGGCGAGGAAGTGGAACCGGCCCGGGCCAAGGCCGAGGCCATGGGCGTGAAGGAGATCTACATCGAGGACCTGCGCGAGGACTTCGCCCGCGACTACGTTTTCCCCATGTTCCGCGCCAACGCCGTTTACGAGGGCGAATACCTGCTGGGCACCTCCATCGCCCGCCCGCTGATTGCCAAACGACTGGTGGAGATCGCCCGCGAGACCGGCGCCGATGCCATCGCCCACGGCGCCACCGGCAAGGGCAACGACCAGGTGCGCTTCGAGCTGGGGGCCTATGCCCTGATGCCCGACGTGCGCATCATCGCGCCCTGGCGGGAATGGGATCTCAACTCCCGGGAGAAGCTCATGGCCTATGCCGAGCAGCACGGAATTCCCGTCGATTTCAAGAAGGGCCGGAAGTCGCCCTATTCCATGGATGCCAACCTGCTGCACATCTCCTACGAAGGGGGGATCCTCGAGGATCCCTGGGCCGAGCCCGAGGAAGACATGTGGCGCTGGACCGTTTCGCCGGAGAAGGCGCCCGACGCGCCGCGCTACATCGAACTGACCTTCGAGAAGGGCGACGTGGTGGCCATTGATGGCGAGCCCATGAGCCCGGCCACGGTCATGGAAACCCTGAACACCCTGGGAGGTGAACACGGCATCGGCCGGGACGACATCGTCGAGAACCGCTATGTGGGCATGAAGTCCCGCGGCTGCTACGAAACGCCGGCCGGCACCATTCTCCTCAAGGCCCATCGCGCCATGGAATCGCTGACCCTGGATCGGGAAGTGGCACACCTCAAGGATGAACTGATGCCCCGCTATGCCACGCTCGTCTACAACGGCTACTGGTGGTCGCCCGAACGGGAAATGCTGCAGCAGATGATCGACGCCTCCCAGGAAACGGTCAACGGCGTGGTGCGCCTGAAGCTCTACAAGGGCAACGTCATCGTGGTTGGCCGCCAGTCGGATACCGACAGCCTGTTCGACGCCAGCATCGCCACCTTCGAGGAAGACGAGGGCGCCTACGATCAGAAGGACGCCGAAGGCTTCATCAAGCTCAATGCCCTGCGCCTGCGTATCCGGGCCAAGCGGCATCCGGCGGCTGAATAATCGTTCCTGTCCCGGTCACCGGAACGGGTGTCGGGACCAGCCCGTTTGGATAATACGCTGACCGCCATGAACTATACTTCATGGCATGCCTCAGCCTTCGCCATCCCCGCTACCCGATGGGCAGGGCACGACACCGGCAGCCGAATCGCACAGGGATCGTGACCGCACCCAGCGCCGCCTGCTGGCCGAACAGGTGATGCTCATCCACCAGCAGGCCCCCCTGCTGCTGCTCTTCAGCCTGGTCATCGTGGCCTCCACGTACTACGTCATGTACCCGGTTTCCCGGCCGGACATGCTCAATGCCTGGATGCTGGGGCTGGTTCTCGTCTATCTCCTGCGGCTGGCCGACGCGGTCCGCTTCCTGCGCATGCCCCGCTATCGGCGCTACCGAATGGCCGCACGCTGGCGCTGGCACTATCTCGTCGGGGCCCTCTTCACCGGTGGCCTTTGGGGGCTGGCCAGTCTGTGGCTGATGCCGACGCAGATCGAATACCAGACCTTCATGATGATGGTGATCGGCGGTATCGCCTCGACGGTGATCGTGGTCTATTCGGTATTGCGCTTCCTGGGCATGCTGTTTGTGATCCCGGCACTGGTCCCCTGGGCGCTGGCCTTTCTGACGATGAACGACGACATTCATCAGGTGATCGGCTTTCTGGCCCTGAGTTATGTCGCCATTCTCTCGCTGGCTTCCGAGCACATGCACCGGGTCATGGTGGCCCGCCTGCAAATGGCGGAGCGCAACCGGGACCTGATGAACGCGTTGCGCCGCCGCGAATTGCAGACCCGCAATCTCAACCGGGAACTGCAGCGGGAGAACATCGAACGCCGACAGGCGGAAGAGCGCTTCCGGCGTCTGGCCGATGCCAGTGACGAAGGGATCCTGATTCATGACCAGGGTTTCATCGTCAGCGCCAATCGCCGGGTGGCGGAAATGTTCGGCTATACGCTGGAGGAACTGTACGGGATGAACGTGCTGGATCTGGCGGTTCCGGAAATGCATGCCCAGATCCGGGAGCAGTTGATGATCCGTGGTGAACGGCGGTTGCATGGCCAGGGCCTGCGCAAGGACGGAAGCCGATTTCCGCTCGCATCCCATGGCAAGGATATCCCCGTGGGTGAGACCAGCATGCGGGTCGTCGTCATTCAGGATTTGACTGCGCTGCAACAGACCGAAGCGGCACTCAATCGGGAGAAGGAGCGTGCGCTGGTGACGCTGGAGAGCATCGGTGACGGCGTCATCACCACCGATGCCCAAGGCGTCATCACCTACCTCAATCCGGTCTGCGAAGAACTGACTGGCTGGTATCGCGCCGAAGCCATCGGCCTGCACCTGTCCCGGATCCTGCGACTCACGCGTGAATCGGGCGGTGAAGTGGTCAGTGATCCGGTTGCCCAATGCGTGGCCCACGAAAGCCGGTGTTACATCAGCGGCGATGTGGTACTGCAGGGCACCCGCAGTCAGCAGAAGTATTGTATCGAGGTGGTGGTCTCGCCGGTGCACGAGAATGGGCGTCTGGTCGGTACCGTGCTGGTGCTGCACGATGTCACCGTGCTGCACACCATGGCCCAGCAGATGTCCTATCAGGCGACACACGATGCGCTCACGGGTCTCATCAATCGCATGGAATTCGAGAACCGCCTGTCTGCCCTGATTGAGGATGCGCGCCGCTTCGACCACCGGCATGTCATGTGTTATCTGGACCTCGACGACTTCAAGGTGGTGAACGATACCAGCGGCCATGGGGCAGGTGATCGCATGTTGCAGGAACTCTCGCTCCGGCTCGAGGCCCGCCTGCGGGAAGAAGATACCCTGGCCCGTCTTGGTGGCGACGAGTTCGGGGTGTTGTTGCCGAACACATCATTGTCATGGGCGCGAAGTATGGCCGAACAGCTGCGCCAGACGGTGCGTGAGTATCATCTGCAATGGGAGAACCAGATCCATCAGGTTGGCGTCTCCATCGGAATGGTTCCCATCGATGCTCGCAGCGGCGAGCCCAGCGACATTCTCGGCGCGGCCGACTCGGCCTGTTACGTGGCCAAGGATCGTGGTCGTAACCGGGTTCATGTATACGAGTCGGACGACGTCGAACTGGCCCGTCATCATGGCAGCATGCGCTGGCTGCAGAAGATTCGTCAGGCCCTGTCACAGAACCGGTTCCGACTCTATTCCCAGATCATCGCCGAAGCCGGAACCTCGACCGGGAACCCCCGGCATGCGGAAATCCTGCTGCGCATGGTCAGCGAAGAAGGCGAGTTGATCGCGCCTGGCCAGTTCATTCCCGCGGCCGAGCGCTACTACCTGATGAACGAAATCGATCACTGGGTGATTCGGCATGCGCTGGCCGCATTGCGATCTGCCAATCATCACGGTGAAACGGGGTCGTTGCGGGTATCCATCAATCTCTCCGGTCAGTCGCTCTCGGATCCCCGGTTTCTCAATTTTCTGGTGGGTGAACTGAGCGAATCGGGCCTTCCGCCCTCGTGGTTCTGTTTCGAAATCACGGAAACCGCCGCCGTGGCCAACATTGCACAGGCGCAACGTTTCATCCAGGTCCTGCGTGGCATGGGCTGTACGTTTGCGCTCGACGATTTTGGCAGCGGTCTGAGCTCGTTTGCCTATCTCAAGCGCCTGCCGGTGGACTATCTGAAGATCGATGGCAGTTTCGTGCGCAACATCGTCCATGACGAGACCGATTACGCCATGGTCAAGTCGATTCAGCAGATCGGCAACGTGATGGCCATTCGCACCGTGGCCGAGTTTGTTGAGAACATGGCCATCGCCGAACGTCTGCAGGAACTGGGTGTGGACTATCTGCAGGGCTATGCCCTGGGCAAGCCGCGCCCGCTTGGCGAATTCCTTGCCGGTGAAGCCGAGACGTTGTGATTCCCGAACCTCGAAGCGTATGTGCCTTTGGTGGTCGACGTAGGAGCGGCGCCCTCGCCGCGCTGATTCGGTAGCTGGGGACGAGTAGCGGGTAGCCGGGAAAGTCTGGCCCTGCTTTTACTCGCGATTGATCAAATGCAGGAGCGGCGCACAGCCGCGCTGGAACAGCGGTTTGTAACTGATGGCGGAAAGCGGGTAAATACGTGGTTCTCTCTCGTTCATCGCGGCTGTGCGCCGCTCCTACAGTGTAAGTTCATGCTGATGATGTACTTTTGGATGGCATGTGTGCAATGTTCCATGCCACCTGCCGGCTGCTCAATCACAACGCCCACTCACGCCCAGCCGGCGGGCAATCCAGGCGTCCAGGCTCAGTTTGCCCGGGCCGCTGAACAGCAGCGGCAGGAACATGACGATATAGATCAGGGGCAACTTGTAGCCGTTGCTGCAAACGTTATAGCCGTTGCCCGCATGCACGCTGTACCAGGCCACCAGGGTGAGGATGATCAAAGAAAAGCTGAAAAAGCGGGTGCCCAGGCCAAGGATCAGGCCAATGGCACCCAGCAGCTCGAACCAAGTGGAGATGAACCAGCTGATGTCGGCCGGGATCAGGTTGAAGGGGAAGGGAAAGGCATCCTGAATCTGGCCGAACCAGTTTGCGCCATTGAGTTTCTGTAATCCGGCTTCCCAGAATTCCCAGGCCAGCAGCAGACGCAAGCCGAGCTGTGGCAGGAAACCGCCAATCCAGTCGAGGCCGCAAATCAGGCGTTGCGAAAGGGTGACGAGTTTCTCCATGACCGTTTCTCCTTCGGTTCGGTTTTTTTGAAAGGGTTCACTCGACAGCGGCCGGCCGGGTACCGAGCACGATGTCGCGCTGACGCAGTCCGCCCAGCGTCTCGAGACCGAAAGCCACGATCCGGTCCGGCTGCGGATGGCCGATTTCTGCGGCGATATGCTCGAGAATGCGACGCCCGCTGCGGGGAACCGGATTTTGCAGCAGTTCCACCAGTCGGGCGGTGATCGGGTTGATGGCCAGAAAACCGGTGTCGTCGTCACGATCGCGATAGACGATCAGGCAGGTCGGTTCCGGCGGTGCTTCCCGTGGACAGTTGTCGGGCGTGATCCGGTGAACCGGATAGCGATAGACCAGCAACCGGGCCAGCGGCGAGAGGACGGGTGCGTCGGCGAGCAGATCACCCTCCGTATCGATGCCTTCCGTGGGGATTTCGTCATCCGACAGGGCTACGGCCAGTTCCATCCATTCGAAGTGGGCGAGCTCGACGAGAAACGGCAGGCGTTCGGCATGTGGACGGGCCTGTTCCAGCCAGGCGACGAACTCGCGGGGCATTTGCGGAAACAGTGGCGTGCGGGCCTTGTGTTCGGCGAAATAGGCGCGGATCAGGGCGTGCCACTCGACCTCGTCGAACAGGGCGCGCAGCAGCGGGAAGCTGTCGGCCATGAAGCTTTCCACGTTGTGGTAGAACAGTTCCCGGTAGATGGCCATGCGCCGGTCTTCCACGTCGGCCGGAGCCGGATGTCGTTCCGGGTCCCGCAGGTGGGCGGTGAAGATCTTCTGTACCTGCTGGAAGGTTGCCGTATCAGCCATGGCGCAACTCGGGCACGCAAGCCCGGTCCTGCAGACGGCGGATCACGGCCAGTTCCTCGAGCAGTTCGGTCAGGGGCGGGATGTTGAAATCGCGCTCCAGCAGGGTGGGCAGGGGGCCGAATCGTTCGTAGGTGCGGGACAGCAGATCCCACACCGGATCGATTACCGGCGCGCCATGACTGTCGATGACAAGATCCGCCGCCTCGCGATAGTGGCCGGCGACATGCAGGTAGGCGATGCGCTCGGCGGGCATGGCAGCGATGAACGCACAGGCATCGTAGCCGTGATTGATGCTGTTCACATAGACATTGTTGACATCAAGCAGCAGCGGACAGTCGGCTTCCTCGAGCACGGCGAGTACGAAGGCCTGTTCGCTCATGGCCTGACCGGGGGCAGCGTAATAGGAAATGTTTTCCATCGCCACGGGTCGTTCGAGCACGTCCTGTACCCGGCGCAGGCGTTCGGCCACGTAGTGAACGGCTTCCTCGGTAAAGGGAATGGGCATCAGGTCGTACAGATGTCCCGTGTCACTGCAGTAGCTGAGATGTTCGGAATACACGGCAATGCCGTGTTGATCGAGAAAGACCTTCAGGCGTTTGAGGAAGGCTTCATCGAGGGGTGCCGGACTGCCGATGGACAGGGACAGACCATGGGCAATGAAGGGATGGCGTTCGGTAAGGGCGCGAAACTGCCGGCCCTGGCGGCCGCCAATTCCGATCCAGTTTTCCGGTGCGACTTCAAGAAAATCGATGGGCGCATTGGGGTTGCCGGACAGCGCGCCCATGAGTTCGCGACGCAGACCGAGGCCGGCACCCGAAGGTGCCGGCGTTGTTGGGCTGGAGGCCGTCATCAGGCATCACTTCTTCATGCCAGCGCCGCATTTGCCTTCGCCGCACTTGCCGTCCTTCATTTTCATTTCCTTGGACTTCTTCATGCCGGCGCCACACTTGCCCTCGCCGCACTTGCCGTCCTTCATGCCCTTGGAATCCTTCATGCCGCCGCACTTGCCATCCTTCATGGGCTTGTCGGACTTCATGCCGGCGCCGCACTTGCCTTCGCCACACTTGCCGTCCTTCATGCCGGCCAGCTGCACATTGCCCGGTGCGACATCGGTCAAGCTGAAGGGATTACCGGACTCGGCAGAGACGGTGCTGGCGGCCATGCCCAGTGTGAAGGCGGTGCCGATGGCGAGGGTCAGGCTGGTTTTTGATTTCATTTTGGTTATCTCCGTTTCTGGTTGCGATGATTACCCGACGGGTCGGGCTGGTGTGATGATATACGCGCGGATTGCCGTTGCAGATTCACGCGCATACCGGAAATTTTCCCACTCATCTCACCTGTGAAAGGCGATCGGGTTCAAAGTTCAATCCAGCGCCCGCGAAACACGATTTCGCCCCGGGGTTGGGGTGGCGGACGGGGACCCTGTTCGATGCTCACGGCCACCGTGGCGCGCATGGGATCGCGCCTGTCCATGGATGGCAGGGACATCACCCGTTCGCCCGGATCGTCCGAGAGCACGCCGACCGGCTGCACGTGGCCGTCGGGCCATTCGAACCATAACACGCAAACCTTGTTCTCCGGCATGGCCATGGATTTCAAGGTTTTGATTTTCAAGCGTTTCTCGTTGCTGGCCTGCACCACCCAGATCGGCTGGGCATGTTCGTCGGTGACCACCAGCAGATGCTGCGGCTGCAGTAACTGCCGGTAGAGCAGGATGCTGACAAGGGCCACCACCACGGTGGCGGCCGTGGCGAGCAGGGTCAAACGCCGCCAGCGACGGGGAGCGGCTGCGCCCAGGTGAGCTTCGATGCCGCCCCAGACTTCGGCCGGGGGGGTTACGGGCGCCAGTTCCTCGTCCAGCGGTTCCAGGCGGGCCTGCCAGGCGGCCACCCGATCGGCCAGCTCCGGGATTTCGGCCAGCAGATGCTCGAAGCGCTGTCGGGCCCTCCCGTGCAGGGTTCCCAGCACGTATTCACTGGCCAGGCGTTCCTGCAGTTCGGGTTGTCGATATCTCATTGCAGACATTGGCGCAGTTTTTCCAGTCCCCGTCGGATCCAGGTCTTCACGGTGCCCAGCGGCAGGGCCAGGCGCGCCGCCAGTTCCGGGTGGGTGAGGCCTTCGTGATAGGCCAGTACCAGACATTCGCGCTGGCGGTCGTCCAGGATTCGGAGGCATTTTTCCAGGGCCATGCGATCGACCGGATCCACCTCCGGCCACGATGGCAGCGTATCGGGTTCGACCGCCTCGCCATGGTGTTCGTGCCGGCGGCGCAGCATGTCCAGTGCCCGATGGCGGACGATGACACTCAGCCAGGTCATGACCGCGGCCTTGCCGCCGTCGTAGGCAGCCGTCTGCTGCCAGATCTTCAGATAGGTGTCCTGCAGGCAATCCTGGGCGCGGCTTTCGTCCTTCAATATACGCAGGGCGACGGCATACAGATTCGGGCTGGTGAGGCGATAGAGGCGGGCGAAGGCTTCCCGGTCCCCGGTGGCAATATCGGACAGCAGACGGGTCAGAACCCGGTTGCGGTGCGCGGTGTTGGTCATCCGACATCCGCCAGTCGTTGCAGGCAGGTCAGATAGGCCTGTTCGTCCGGTGGTCGGCCCTGGCGCTGGCTCTGCCAGAGGGCTTCGGCCAGACAGTCCATCATCCGGTGTTCGGCTTCATGGGCGTCGCCGAGCCGGCGGACCAGGCGGGCGTGAACCTCGGTGATCCCGGCCGGGCGGCCGGTGGCCAGCTGTTCGTGCAGGGCCAGGTGCATGGCCATGTGCAGGAACGGGTTGGTTTCGCCGTTCTCCGGCAGGTAGTCCCTGTCCCGTTGTGCCTCATCGGCCAGCAGGGCGTGGTATTCGGGATGCTGCGCGACGATGTCGGCGATCTGCATCTCCAGGGGCTCGAGCGGGCGCCCGTCCAGCCGGCCTTGCCAGGCCTGATAGAAGAGTTGACGGAGCTGGCTGCGATCGTTGCTGAACATGCGCGGTTCCGGAGGCCGCCGGGGGCGGGATGCAGGCAGTGTACTGAGGGGGCCGAAGCGGGGTCAATCGAGATTCTTGTCCTCGTATTCGCACAAATCCTCGATGATGCAGGAACCGCAGCGGGGCTTGCGGGCAGTGCAGGTGTAGCGGCCGTGGAGGATCAGCCAGTGGTGGGCGTCCTTGCGGTAGCGCGGAGGAACCACCTGCATGAGTTTCTTCTCCACTTCCAGTACCGTCTTGCCGGAGGCGATGCCGGTGCGGTTGGCGACCCGGAAGATGTGGGTGTCCACGGCGATGGTGGGATGGCCGAAGGCGGTGTTGAGGACCACGTTGGCCGTCTTGCGCCCGACGCCGGGCAGGCTCTCGAGGGCCTTGCGATCTTCGGGAACCCGGCCATCGTACTTTTCCACCAGGATGCGGCAGGTCTTGATGATGTTTTTGGCCTTGGTGTTGTACAGGCCGATGGTCTGGATGTACTTCTTCAGGCCCCGTTCGCCGAGGGCGAGAATGGCTTCTGGCGTGTTGGCCACCTTGAACAGCTCCGCCGTGGCCTTGTTCACACTCTTGTCGGTGGCCTGGGCCGAGAGGATCACGGCGATCAGCAGCTCGAAGGGAGTGTGATAGACCAGTTCGGTGGTCGGCTGCGGATTGTTGCGTTTCAGGCGGCGGAAGATTTCCGCGATTTTCTTCTTGTCCATGCGGCCGGTGTCATGCAGTGGCGGTGCTGCCCTGGGCGGGCACGGCGTCGGCCTTGCGCGCCTGACGGCGGTCGATGACGTTCTTCAGGGCGATGATGAGGCCGAGGCCCAGGAAGGCGCCCGGCGGCAGGATAGCCAGCAGGTAGCCGCGATAGTCTTCCCACAGCGTCACGGTCATGGCCTTGCCCATGTCGCCGAACAGCAACTCGGCGTGGGCCAGCAGGGTGCCGAAGCCCAGCGATTCGCGCATCGCGCCAAGGACCACCAGGACCGCGGTGAAGCCCAGACCCATGAACAGGCCATCGGTGAGCGAGGGCAGGACCGGATTCTTGGAGGCAAAGGCTTCGGCGCGGGCGATGATGCTGCAGTTGGTAACGATCAGTGGAATGAAGATACCCAGGATCAGATACAGCTCATGAAACCAGGCATTCATGACCAGTTCGATGACGGTGACGATGGAGGCGATGATCAGCACGAATACCGGTATGCGGATCTCCGGGCGCACCCAGGCGCGTATCAGGGACACGGTGCCATTGGAGGCCAGCAGGGTGAAGGTGGTCGCCAGCCCCAGGCCGA
>JALVBM010000257.1 GCA_027010665.1 Chromatiales bacterium | reverse complement strand
GTGACGATGGAGGCGATGATCAGCACGAATACCGGTATGCGGATCTCCGGGCGCACCCAGGCGCGTATCAGGGACACGGTGCCATTGGAGGCCAGCAGGGTGAAGGTGGTCGCCAGCCCCAGGCCGAGCGCGTTGACCACCGTGTTGGTGACCGCCAGCAGCGGGCAGAGGCCCAGAATCTGCACCAGCGCGGGATTGTTGTGCCACAGGCCCTCGTGGATGATGTGTCGGTAACCGGTTTCATTCATGACGGATTTCCTCCATCGGCTCGGCCGGCCGGTCGAACAGTTCGTCGCGATGTTTCTCGAAATACACCAGGGTGCGATATACGGCCTTGACCACGGCGCGCGGCGTGATGGTGGCGCCGGTGAACTGGTCGAACACACCACCGTCGCGCTTGACCTTCCAGTGTTTCGGATCCGGATCCTTCAGGGAGTGATTGTCGAAGCTGTGGATCCAGTTGCTCTTTTCCGCTTCGATGGCATCGCCGAGGCCGGGGGTCTCGTGGTGGCTGATGACACGCACGCCGAGCAGGGTGCCATCCTGGCGGATGGCCACCAGCAGTTCGATGCGGCCGTTGTAGCCGTCGGGGGCCACCGAATTGATGATCACGGCCACCGGTTTGCCGTCCTTGCGGGCGCGCCAGACGCGAACCGGCTTGTCGGTGCCCAGCAGTTCCTTGTCGGTGACCGTGATCATGTCGGTGACCAGATCGTTGTCGTGCATCTCCGGCGTGACCAGCAGGTGCAGTGACTTGAGCAGCCGGGCGCGATGGTTGGCGGCGATGCGCTCGGCCGTGGCCTCGTGGGTCAGGGCCACCATCGCCGTGCCGATGACGGCGAAGCCACCCAGCAGCAGGGCGCTGATCAGCATCTGGCGGACAAGGGTATTCATGGTCCGTGCCGCTCCTCGCCGAACGCACGTGGGGTGGTGTAGTAGTCGATGGTGGGTGTGGCCAGATTCATCAGCAGGACCGCGAAGGCCACGGCATCGGGATAACCGCCCCAGGTACGAATCACATAGATGAAGATGGCGATACCGGCCCCGTAGATGAGTTGCCCGCGGGGTGTGGTGGACGCCGTGACCGGATCGGTGGCGATGAAGAAGGCGCCGAGCATGGTGGCGCCCGTGAACAGGTGGAACCAGGGCGACGGCCGCAGATCGGGATCGGGCAGTGCGAACAGGGTGGAGATCAGGAACAGGGTTAGAATGACCGCGGCCGGGATGCGCCAGCTAATCACCTTGAGGAACACCAGGGCGATGCCGCCCGCGGCGAACAGCAGGTTCACCCATTCCCAGCCATGGCCGCCGAGCGGGCCGACCAGATCGGCATGTTTGGCAAAGATCTCGGGCAGGGTGAGATCCATGCCGAGCGAGGTCTTCACTGTATCGAGCGGCGTGGCCGCGGTCAGCGCGTCATACTCGAGCCCGGCGGGCAGGGCGCCGGTCAGGGTATAGCGCCATTGATCGAGAAAGCCGAGGTGGTCGGCGCCGATGGGTGTCCAGGCGGTCATCTCCCGGGGAAAAGCCACCAGCAGCATCGCATAGCCGACCATGGCGGGATTGAACGGGTTGTAGCCGAGTCCGCCGTACAGGTGCTTGGCCACGATCAGGGCAAAGGCGGCGCCCACCACGATCAGCCACCAGGGGGAGAGGGTCGGCAGGGCCAGCGCCAGCAGCATGCCGGTCAGGACTGCGCTGAAGTCGCCGAGAAAGGGCAGGATCGCCCGATCGCGCAGGCGCAGCATCAGGGCCTCACAGGCGACGGCGGTGCCCACGGCCAGGACCAGGTTCACCACTACCCCCCAGCCGAAGAAATGGATCTGGGCCAGCAGCCCGGGGATCAGTGCCAGGATCACCAGCAGCATCATGCGCCGCACCGAGTTGCGCGGCGGCAGATGGGGCGAGCTGTGCAGGGACTGTTCCGGCAGGTTCATCAGGATTCTCCGTCGTCGCCCTGTTGCAGGCGCTGGCGGCGGGCCTCGACGGCGGCGATGGCCTGCTTTTGCGCCTCGGTGAGGTTGTCGGTGTTGCGCGGCGCCTGTTGCGCCGCCTTCTTGGCCTTCACCCGGGCCAGGGCGGCTTCGATCTCGGCCTGCTTGCCGCGGTCACCCGCGGCGCGACTCTTGCGCAGCATCTCCTTCTTCCGGCGCCGGCGCTCCTCTTCCTCCCGTTTCTTGCGCTCGAGACGTTCGAGATGCCATTCATGGCGCCTGCGTGCGCGGTCGGCCTTTTCCTTCTGCCGTTCCTGGGCCCAGATCTCGGTCTTGGCGAAGCGGTAGAACTGGACCAGCGGAATATGGCTGGGACAGACGTAGGCGCAACAGCCGCATTCGATGCAGTCGAACAGGTGATAGTCCTGGACCCGATCGAAGTTGCGCGCGTGGGCATACCAGTAGAGCTGCTGCGGCAGCAGCAGGGCGGGACAGACCGTCGCGCACTGCCCGCAACGGATGCAGGGCATGGCCGGCTGGCGATGCGGCTGGTTGCGCGGGCGGGCCAGCAGGCAGTTGGTGGTCTTGACCACCGGCACGTCGAGATCGGGCACGGCAAACCCCATCATGGGCCCGCCCATCAGTACTTCGTCGGTATCGTCCTCGCGCCATTCGGCGCTCTTCAGCAGGGTCGAGAAGGGAGTGCCGATGCGCACGTTGAGATTGCGTGGCCGATCCACGGCTTCACCGGTGACGGTGACGATGCGTTCGATGAGCGGCGTGCCTTCGTGGATGGCGTCGTTGACCGCAGCAGCCGTGGCCACGTTGTGTACCACCATGCCGATGTCGATGGGCAGACCGTGGGAAGGCACTTCCCGGCCGGTCAGGATCTTGATGAGCTGCTTTTCGCCACCGGTGGGGTAGATGGTGGGGATCTGGACTACTTCGATGAACTCGGCTTCGTGCTCCTGCAGGGCGTTGACCAGCACCGTGTGGGCGACCTTCTTGTTGTCCTCGATGGCGATGATGCAGTGCTTCGCCTGCAGCGCATGGCGCATGACCAGCAGGCCATCGATGATGCGCCGGGGATGCTCCTGCATGAGCATGGCGTCGCAGGTGATGTAGGGTTCGCATTCGGCGCCGTTGAGGATCAGCAGATCCACCACCTTGTCGGGGCCGGGATTGAGCTTGATGAAGGACGGGAAGCCGGCGCCGCCGAGGCCGACGATGCCGGCCTCGCGGATCACGTTGCGCAGCGCGGACGGATCCAGGCTCTCGTAGTCGCGGACGGGCTGGCGTTCGATCCATTCGTCCTTGCCGTCGGCCTCGATGACGATGCAGGGCGCCGGCAGTCCCGAGGGATGGGGGACGGTGCGCTCGCCGACGGCGACCACGGTGCCCGAGGTGGTGGCGTGAACGGGCGCGCTGACGTATTCGGTGGCCCGGGCGATGCGCTGACCCTTCAGCACCCGCTGGCCGACTTCCACTTCCGGTTCGGCCGGCGCGCCGATGTGCTGGGACAGCGGCAGCACCACCCGCTGCGGAAGCGGGGCATCGGTGATCGGCTCGTGCATGGACATGGCCTTGTGTCCCTCGAGCCGCAGGCCGCCATGGAAATGCCAGAGCCGGCGGGTCATGCGCTCTCCTCCAGCGTCTCGGCCGGTTGTTCCAGGTCGATGCGCGGCTCCGGCCAGCGCCAGGTGCTGATGTCTTCTTCCAGCGGCACGATGTGGATACAGTCCACCGGGCAGGGTGGTATGCACAGGTTGCAGCCGGTGCACTCTTCGCGGATCACCGTGTGCATCTGCTTGGGCGCGCCGATGATGGCATCCACCGGGCAGGCCTGGATGCACAGGGTGCAGCCGATGCACTGGGTCTCGTCGATGACCACAACCGTGGGTTCTTCCTTGGCCTCGCCCCGCTCGGCGTCGAGCGGGATGGGCTCGCGGCCGAGCAGATCGGCCAGTTGCTGGATGACGGCCTCGCCACCCGGTGGGCAGCGGTTGATCTCGGCTTCGCCCTTGGCGATGGCCTCGGCATAGGGCCGGCAGCCGGGATAGCCGCACTGGCCGCACTGGGTCTGGGGCAGGATGGCGTCGATCTGATCGACGATGGGATCGCCTTCCACCTTGTAGCGCACCGAGGCATAGCCCAGCAGCAGCCCGAACAGCAGGGCGAGCACCGTCAGGACCAGGATGGCGGCGAGCATGTCAGCCCTTCACCAATCCGGAAAAGCCCATGAAGGCGATGGACATCAGGCCGGCGGTGATCAGGGCGATGGAGGGGCCGCGAAACGGCTCCGGCACGTCGGCCACGTTGATCCGCTCGCGGATGGCGGCGAACAGGGCCAGC
>JALVBM010000256.1 GCA_027010665.1 Chromatiales bacterium | reverse complement strand
CGGGGAGGGTGCGGCCGAAATTGCCGCGTTCGTGGAAAAGCCGGACGAGGACACGGCCCGCGCCTATCTGGCTTCCGGGGACTATTTCTGGAACAGCGGCATGTTCATGATGACCGCCGGCGACTGGCTGCAGGCCATCGAAACCCTGCAACCCGGGATGGCTGCATGCGTCAAAAAGGCCTGGGCGGCCGGCGAGGCCGATCGGGATTTCTACCGCATTCCGGCCGAGCGGTTTGCCGATTGTCCCGCCGATTCCATCGACTACGCCGTGATGGAGAAGGTGGCCGACCAGCCCGTTGCCGATCTGCGTGCCGCGGTCATCCCCCTCGATGCCGGCTGGTCCGACGTGGGGGCCTGGTCTTCCCTGTGGGAAGTGGGCGAGAAGGATGAGCGGGGCAACGTGACCCGGGGCGACGTCTTCACCCACGATGCCAACAACTGTCTCGTCTACAGCGAGAACTGTCATGTTGCAGCCATCGGCCTCGATGACGTGGTCATCGTGGAAACCGCCGACGCGGTTCTGGTCGCCCATCAGCAACGCGCCCAGGACGTGAAGCTGGCCGTGGACTGGCTTCGGGACCAGGGCCGGGAAGAGCACCTGACCCATCGCAAGGTCTACCGCCCCTGGGGCAACTATGAATGCATCGATGCCGGCGAGCGCTATCAGGTGAAGCGCATCACGGTCAAGCCGGGCGCCGCCCTGTCCCTGCAGATGCACCATCACCGCGCCGAGCACTGGATCGTGGTCAGGGGAACCGCGCACGTCACCCGCGACGAGGAAACCTTTCTGGTCACGGAAAACCAGTCCACCTACATTCCCATCGGCGTGAAGCACCGCCTCGAGAATCGCGGCACCATTCCGCTGGAGATCATCGAGGTACAGTCGGGCAGCTATCTGGGCGAGGACGACATCGTGCGCTTCGAGGACGTCTACGGCCGTGAGGAGAAGACGTGAATTCGTATGACTTCCTGTCCCTGGCCGCGCCCGGCGTGCAACGTCTGCAGCCCTATCAGCCGGGCAAGCCGCTCGAGGCGCTGGAGCGGGAATACGGCATCCGGGAGGCCGTGAAGCTGGCCTCCAACGAGAACCCGCTGGGGCCTTCGCCCAGGGCAAAGGCCGTGGTCGCCGCTCAGCTCGACGAGCTGGCCCGCTATCCCGACGGCAACGGATTCGTGCTCAAGCAGGCCCTGGCCGCGCGGCATGGCGTGGACGGCGAGCGCATCACCCTGGGCAACGGCTCCAACGACGTGCTGGAGCTGCTGGCCCGCGCCTTCGTCACGCCGGAGAACGAGGTCGTCTTCTCCGAGCACGCCTTTGCCGTCTATCCCATCGTCACCTGTGCGGTGGGCGCCCGGGCCGTGGTCACGCCGGCCCGCGACCATGGCCACGATCTGGCGGCCATGGCGGCCGCCATCAGCGAACGCACCCGGCTGATCTTCATCGCCAACCCGAACAACCCGACGGGCACCTGGCTCACCGCGGAGGCGCTGGAACGATTCCTCGAGAACGTGCCGGCGCATGTGCTGGTGGTGCTCGACGAAGCCTATTTCGAATATGCCCGGGATCCGGCCATGGGCATCGAGGGCTATCCCGATGGCAGCCAGTGGCTGGATCGCTTCCCGAACCTGGTGGTGACCCGGACCTTCTCCAAGGCCCACGGCCTGGCCGGCCTGCGGGTCGGCTATGCCCTGTCTCATCCCGAGGTGGCCGATCTGCTCAACCGGGTACGCCAGCCCTTCAACGTCAACAGCCTGGCCCTGGCGGCGGCCACGGCGGCGCTGGACGACGCGGAACATCTGCAAAAGACCCTGGCGCTCAACGTTGCCGGCCTTGCGCAACTCCGGGCCGGATTCGAGCGACTGGAACTCGAGTCCCTGCCCACGGCCGGCAACTTCGTGTGTGTGAAGGTGGGCAGGGGCAGCGAGGTCTACGAAGCCCTGTTGCGCGAAGGGGTCATCGTGCGCCCGGTGGACAACTACGGATTGCCCGAATACCTGCGCGTTACCGTCGGCACGGCCGAGGAAAACGCACGCTTCCTCGCGGCACTGGAAAAGGTCCTGTCCCGATGAGCGACGTGACGATCGAACGGTTGTGCATCATCGGCACGGGCCTCATCGGCGGCTCGCTGGCCCTGGCCCTGCGCGAGGTACGGGCCGTCGGCGAAGTGGTGGGCTGCGGCCGCAATCCCGCACACCTGGAGACGGCAAAAACCCTTGGCGTCATCGATCGCTTCGCCCTTGAGCCAGCCGAAGCGGTGCAGGGCGCCGACATGGTGGTGCTGGCCGTGCCCCTGGGCGCCATGCACGATACCTTTGCGGCCATCGCCCCGGCGCTGGCGCCGGATGCGGTGCTCACCGATGTGGGCAGCGCCAAGACCTCGGTGGTGCGCGCTGCGCAGGCCGTGTTCGGGAGCCTACCATCCGGGTTCGTGCCCGGCCATCCCATCGCCGGCACCGAGAAGAGCGGCGTTGAAGCGGCATTCCCCGAACTGTTCCGTGATCACCGCGTCATCCTCACCCCGGTCGAGACCAGCGCCCCGGCGGCGCGGGAGCGCGTCCGCGCCATGTGGGAGGCCTGCGGCGCCCATGTGGTGGAGATGACCCCGGAACACCACGACGAGATCCTGGCCGCCACCTCCCATCTGCCACACATGCTGGCCTACGCGCTGGTCGACACCCTGGCGCGCATGGACGACAGCCAGGAGATCTTCGACTTCGCCGCCGGCGGCTTCCGCGACTTTACCCGCATCGCCTCCAGCGATCCGCAGATGTGGCACGACATCTGTCTGGCCAACCACGACGCCCTGGTGAAGATGCTCGAAGCCTTCAGCGACGACCTGCGCCTGCTGGCCGACGCCGTGCGCCGCGCCGACAGCCGCTTCCTGCTGGACACCTTCACCCGCGCCAAGGCGGCGCGGGATGCGTTCTGCAAGAAATGATTTATTCAACGCAAAGGCGCGAAGGCATGTACATGTAATTGATTCATGACTCGATTGTAGGAGCGGCGCAAGCCGCGACCCGTACAGCGCCGAGGAAAACGCTTTCGGTCGGCTTCGAAAACCTCGCCCCTCGCCACTCGGATCGGGTTTGTCGCGGCTTGCGCCGCTCCTACAGGCCAAGGAAACATCGAACCACCGCTCCGTCTAATCCAGGAAACCCCTCATGCCCCACAACCTCAAATTCATCGTCAACCCCGGCGGCCGTCTCGGCGGCGAGTTGCGCGTGCCCGGCGACAAGTCCATCTCCCATCGCAGCATCATGCTTGGCGCCCTGGCCGAGGGGGTGACGGAAGTCAGCGGTTTCCTCGAAGGCGAGGACAACCTGGCCACGCTCAACGCCTTTCGCGCCATGGGCGTGAACATCGAGGGGCCGGCGCAGGGCAGGGTGACCATCCACGGTGTCGGGCTGCACGGCCTTGAGGCGCCGGCCGAGCCGCTCTATCTCGGCAATTCGGGCACCTCCATGCGCCTGCTG
>JALVBM010000255.1 GCA_027010665.1 Chromatiales bacterium | reverse complement strand
GGCATGGGCGTGCCGGGCCGGCCCTCGACGATGGTGCGCCGCAGGAATTCGGGCGACTTGCCGGCCAGCGCATCGGGGGTGAGCGGTGGTCCCAGGCCACCCTTGAGGGTCATGCCATGGCAGGAGCCACAGTCCTGCAGCAACAGGTCACGCAGCTCGGCCTGGCGCGCCGGCGCGGGTGCCGCGCAGACGGTGGCCGCTACCAGCAGCAGGGGCGCCGCGAACCATCTAGCCATGCCCTTCCCGCTCCACGGGCAGGACCGCGGTGGCCGCCTGCGGCTCGAACCACTCGAGGGTTTCGGCCAGCGACACCACGCGGCCGATGACAAACAGGACCGGCGGCGCGAGCCGGGCCTCGCGAGCCATCCGGGGCAGATCAGCCAGGGTGGTGAGCAGCCGCCGCTGCCGGGCGGTGGTGCCCTGCTCGATGGCCGCCGCCGGCGTTCCGGACGGCAGACCGGCCGCGATCAGTTCACGACTGATCCGCGCGATGTTGGCCAGGCCCATGTAGATGACCAGGGTCTTGTCGGGATCGGCCAGGGATCGCCAGTCCGGATCCAGCTCGCGATCGGCCTGACTGTGGCCGGTGACGAACTGCACGCCCGAGGCCAGACCGCGATGAGTGAGGGGGATGCCGGCATAGGCACTGCAGGCGGAAGCGGACGTGATGCCCGGCACCACTTCAAAGGGAATGTCGTGCGCCGCCAGCCAGGCCGCTTCCTCGCTGCCACGCCCGAAGACGAAGGGATCGCCCCCCTTCAGGCGCACCACGACGTGCCCGGCCTCGGCCAGGCGATGCAAAAGTTGGTTGATTTCGGCCTGCGGCACGGGATGCCGGCCGCTGCGCTTGCCCACGTAGATGCGGCTCACACCGGGGGGAATCTGTTCCAGAATTTCGTCTGATACCAGACGGTCGTAGACGACCACATCGGAATTCTGCAACAGACGCTGGGCCTTGACGGTGAGCAACTCGGGATCCCCGGGACCGGTACCGACCAGATAGACTCGACCTGTCATGTGCCCCTCCGTTCGTTGCCCTGAGGAAGAAAACCGGTCGGGACGGGGTCTTGCGACCCCGCCCGCCGGACGGACATCAGTAGATGTCGTGCATGGTGTTGTAGACGTTGAACTTGCCGGTCGGGGTGACCAAGCGCTTGTCCTTGATCACGGCCTTCAGCTTCAGCGTCTTGTCGTCGACGATGACGATGGCCGACTCCTGCTTCTTGCCGTTCCAGACCGAGAACCAGACCTCGTCGCCCTTCTTGTTGAACTCGGGCTGCACGACGCGCCGCGGGCCTTCCTTGAGACCGGCCCATTTGGCGATGGGCAGCACCTTGTAGGGCTTGTCCAGGTTCTTCAGATCGAAGACCGCAACGCTCTGGCTCTGGTTGGGATCCGGATTGAGCGGCGTGTCCACGTACAGGTGCCGGGACTTGGGATGGGTCTTGATGAACAGCGAACCCCCGCCCTGGCCCTGCAGGGTGCGCACCACCTTCCAGGCATACTTCTTGTGCCCCTTCGGATCGGTGCCGATCACGGCGATGGTGTTGTCACCCAAATGGCTGGTGGCCCACACCGGTCCGTACTTGGGATCCCGGAAGTTGGCACCACGCCCCGGATGCGGAATCTTGCCGACCTCGATCAGCTTGACCAGCTTGTCCTCCTTCGAGTCGACCACCGCGATCTTGTTGGACTTGTTGGCCGCCGTCAGGAAGTACCGGTGCGTGGAGTCCCAGCCGCCGTCATGCAGGAAGCGGGCGGCGTCGATCATGGTCACCTTCAGGTTGTCCAGGTCGCTGTAGTTGACCATGTAGACCTTGCCGGTCTCCTTGACGTTGACGATGAACTCCGGATGCTCGTGCGAGGCCACGATGGCGGCCACGCGGGGTTCCGGGTGGTACTCTTGGGTATCCACGGTCATCCCGCGGGTGGAGACGATCTTCAGCGGCTCGAGGGTATCGCCCTTCATGACCACGAACTGCGGCGGCCAGTAGGTGCCGGCGATGGCGTACTTGTCCTCGTACCCCTTGTACTTGGAGGTCTCCACCGAACGGGCCTCGAGGCCCACCTTGATCTCGGCCACATTGTCCGGCTTCTTCATCCACAGGTCGATGAGGTTGACCTTGGCGTCACGCCCGATGACGTACAGATAACGGCCGGAGGTGGACAGGCGCGAGATGTGCACGGCATAACCGGTATTGACCACGTTGATGATCTTCTTGGTATCGCCGTCGATCAGGGCCACCTGCCCGGCATCACGCAGGGTCACCGAGAACAGGTTGTCCAGGTTGTAACGGTTCATCTTCTTCTTCGGCCGCTTCTCGGGCGGAATGATGACCTTCCAGGAGGCCTTCATTTCCTTCATGCCGTACTCCGGCGGCACGGGCGGTTCGTGCTGCAGGTAACGGGCCATGATGTCGATTTCCTTCTCCGACAGTTCGCCCGAGGTGCCCCAGTTGGGCATGCCGGCCGGGGAGCCGTAGGTAATGAAGGTCTTCAGGTACTCGGTACCCCGCTTGAGCGTGATGTCCGGTGTCAGCGGCTTGCCGGTGGCACCCTTGCGCAGCACACCATGGCAGCCGGCACAGCGCTGGAAGAAGATCTTCTTGGCCAGCTTGAATTCTTCCGGCGTCATCGGCGGCGCCTTGGGATGCATGGCTTCCTTGGCGGCTTCCGGATTGATGGTCGTGGGCGCGCCTTCGTACTTCATTTCGGAAGACGACCCGCTCGGGTGTTTTTCGGCAGCCAACACCGACCCGGCGGCCATCGACAGGGCGAAGGCCGCGCCTGTCAACAGAATGGTGGAACGTTTCATGTTGTGTGCCTCCCTCTGGCATGGAAAAGTCTGGTGGTTTCCATGGTCATTTGTAGAACCGCCCACCGGTCGGCGCCTTGACGTACATCAAGCGACAACTTTCACGCAGACGTTTTTTCGAATCAGTTTTCCCGCCGTGTCAGAAATGACACATCAAACGGATCGGCTTTCGGGACATCAGGCCGTCAGGCGGGCATAGAGCATGGGCAGTTCTCGGGGCAGTTCCGCCGGCCGGCGAATCATCACGAAGCCGTCGGCACCGAACATGTGGGGCAGATAGTCGCCGGCCTTTTCGTCGATGGTCACGCAGAAGGGCTGCAAACCCTTGCGTTTCGCCTCGAGCACCGCCATGCGCGTGTCCTCGATGCCGTAACGGCCTTCGTACTGATCCAGATCATTGGGCTTGCCGTCGGTGAGCAGCAACAGGAGCTGCTGGGTGGCCGGGCGTTTTTCCAGCAGCTTCGTGGCCTGGCGAATGGCCGCGCCCATGCGGGTATAGAAGCCGGGCTTGATGCCCTGGATACGGCCGCGGATGGACGCGCCGTGGGGCTCGTCGAAGGTCTTGAGCTGATGGAAGCGCACGTGCTGCCGGTTGCGGGAGGAGAAGCCGTACATGGCGAAGTCGTCGCCGGTGGCCGCCAGGGCCTCGGCGAACAGCAACAGGC
>JALVBM010000254.1 GCA_027010665.1 Chromatiales bacterium | reverse complement strand
GACAGGGTGCTGATGAAATGGTGGGTGTAGGTGCCCGAGGCCTTGTCGAGCAACTGGAAACTGAAATTGATCAGAAAGTCGGTGTCCTTGCTGAAGCTGGTGTCGTAGAGGGTGCCGAGCCGCAGCGAGGGCGAGGTCTCCTCGCGGCTGTCGCCGGCTTCCACCGACACGTACTGCTTGTAGGAGGCGCCCACGCCGCCCGACAGTTCCCATTCGGTCTTGCCGTTGCGGATCAGATCGTAACCGAAGGCGGTGCCCAGGCTGATCTGGTGTTCGATGTTCTTCGGCACGTCGCGATAGTATTCGCCGTTGAGCACCCGCCAGAAGAAACGACTGGACTTGAAGCGATCGTAGTGCCCGTTGAGGCGATGGCTGTTGGTGTTGATCTCGCCCCGGGTCTGGCTGTAGTTGCCCACGTAGTCGGCCACGAAGCGGGAATCGGCGTCCTGGCGCTTGGCATTGGTGATCAGGCTGATGTCGACCACGTCGGCGTTGCCGGCGCGCAGGTTGGCACCCAGGGACAACTTGCCGCTCCAGTATTCCCGCTCCCGCTCGCCGATGGTGCCGATGGAGACGATCTGGTCACGGCGGTAGCGCTGGCGGCGATCGCCCGAGACGATGATCACCGTATCGTCGGCCATTTCGATGCGGCCGATGACGGTCAGCGGATGCCAGCTATAGCGGGTCATCTCGACGCGCACGCTGCGCGGGGCCGCGGTGCGCAGGCGTTTCACGTCCTTCCAGTCGAAGGTCTGCAGGTTCAGCTCGTCGCTGTCGAACTCCACCTTGTAGTTGTACAGGGACTTGAGATGCCCCTTGAGCCATTCGTCCGAATCGAGCTGCAGCCAGTCGTAGCGGGAATCGGGCGGCGGCACGAAACGTGCCCAGGACGATGCCCCTTCGTCCTGTGGCGTGTTCGGCAGTTCGGCCAGGGCGGTGGCGGGAAACAGGCACAGCGCAAGCACCTTCCAGCAGGCCGGCAGGATCGACAGGAACAGACGAAGCAGGGACATGGAATGGCGTCCGGGGGGATCAGAGCTGGGATTCGATGGGCAGCATCATCAGAAAACCGATGGCGAACCGTTGCCAGAATCCCGTGTGCGGTTCCCGTTCGTAGACGACGGGCCGGCCATTCTCGAAGCCGTGCCAGCGCAGGACTTCGTTGCCGTCCGCGTTGATGAAACGCTCCACGCGGAAGGCCCGCTGGCGAACGTCCTCGTCGAAGCGTCGTGCCATGATTTCGCCCAGTTCCGTCGATTCGATGACCACACCGATTTCCGTGTTCTCGTAGAACGAGCGGGGATCGAGATTCAGCGAGCCGATGAAGGCGATGCGGCGGTCGAGCAGGAAGGTCTTGGCGTGCAGGCTGGCCCGCGACGAGCCGGTCAGGCGCATCCGGTTCGCGGGGGAGTCAGTCAGCGTCTGATCGAGTTCGTAGAGTTCGACGCCGGCGCGCAGCAGATCCATGCGGTAACGGGCGTAACCGGCATGCACGACGCCCACATCGTTGGACGCCAGGGAGTTGGTGAGGATGCGTACCCGCACGCCGCTGTCGATCAGTTCGCGAAAGAAGGCCACGCCTTCCCGGCCGGGCACGAAATAGGGCGAGACGATGAGCAGTTCCCGCTGCAGATTCTCGAACAGGGGCTCGAGCTGGGTGGACAGATGCAGTTCGCTGGCCGTCCGGCTGGCGGCGATTTTCTCCGGATCGTCCACCACCACCCGGGCATCGCCCCAGTGGTACTGCACCCGGTCCAGCCGGATCTGTTCGGCCAGACGGGAATTCTCCAGTGCCCGCACGTACTCGCTGGTCGTGGCGCGCTCGATCCGCGCCTTGAGCGCCCGGCGCAGGGCGGCGACCGTTTCGGCATCGGGGCGGGCGTCGATGACGGCGCGCACCGGCCAGGATCGGCTGCTGTTCCAGTAGCGGTCGAAGGCATTGGAGACGTCGTGCACCACGGGGCCGATGGTGAGCACATCGAGATCGGCGAAGGCCAGATCCGGCCGGGCATCGAAATATTCGTCGCCGATGTTGCGACCACCCAGGACCGCGGCCACGTTGTCGACGATGTAGGATTTGTTGTGCATGCGCCGGGTCACGGTGCCCAGGCCGAACAGGAACTGCACCCAGCGCGGGGTATGCCGGTTGAAGGGATTGAACAGGCGGATTTCGATGTTGGGGTGGTCGTCGAGGGCGATGATGGCGTCGTCGCGATCCCCCATGTCGATGTCGTCCACCAGGATGCGGACCCGGACGCCGCGATCGGCGGCCTGCAGGAGCAGTGCCGTGAACAGGGATCCCACTTCGTCGTTGTGGTAGAGATAGTATTGCACGTCGATGCTGCGCCCGGCATATTCGGCGAGGGCGGCACGGGCCACGAAGGCGTCGAGCCCGTTTTCCAGCAGGATGAAGCCGTCCTGCCCCGGGTGGGCCTGCAGCAGGGGCGCCACCGAACGGGCCAGCGCCGTGTCCTGCGTGTCGGTGAAGGCATGGGACGCGGGACGCGGCGGGGCCTCGGGCAGACCGGCACAGGCGGTCAGGCCGGTCAGCAGGAGGAGAAGCCAGAATCGGTGCATGTGGGGTTCCGTGAACGGGAGAAGGGAATGATGACATTCGTTTGCCGCGAAGTGTACCCCGGGCGATGAAAACCTTCCTGCCCCGGACCGTGATCGTGCTGGGGCTGGTGTCGTTTCTCAACGACACTGCCAGCGAGATGATTACCCCCCTGCTGCCGCTGTTCCTGACCGCCACCCTGGGGGCCGGCCCGGCCGTGGTGGGACTGGTGGAAGGGGTGGCCGAGGCCACGGCCAGTCTGCTCAAGCTGGTTTCGGGCTGGCTGGCGGATCGGGGCTGGGATCCGCGCCGGCTGGTGGTCGGTGGCTACACCCTCTCCAATCTGGCCCGGCCCCTGATCGGCCTGGCCATCGGCTGGGGCTGGGTGCTGTTGCTGCGCTTCCTGGACCGGGTGGGCAAGGGCATCCGGACCTCGCCGCGGGACGCGATGATCGCGGCGGTGACCCGGCAGACCCACCGGGGGCGGGCCTTCGGTTTTCACCGCGCGCTGGACAATGCCGGAGCCATGGTGGGGCCGCTGCTGGCCTTCGGGCTGTTGCAGTGGCAACTGGATCTGTCCCATGTCTTCTACTGGTCGCTGGTGCCGGGTGTGCTGGTGGTGGTCCTGCTGATCATCGGTCTGCCGCCGCAGCCGCCGGTGGCCGAACTGCCGCGGCCGCCGCGTCTGCGCTGGTCGGGCCTGCCGCCGGGACTGCGGGGCCTGATCCTGGCTGCGGGCGGCCTCTCGCTGGCCACGGTGCCGGAAGCCTTCCTGGTGCTGTGGGCCACCGAACGGGGCCTGGCCGTGGCCTGGGTGCCGCTGATCTGGGCGGCGGCCAGCGGTGTCAAGGCGCTGGTGGCGGCGCCGGCTGGCAGTCTTTCCGATCGGCTTGGGCGCATTCCGGTGCTGGTGATGGGCTGGGGCGTGCGCATCCTGATTCTGATTGGTCTGGCCTTCACCCACACCCATCCGCTGGCAGTGTGGGGCGGCTTTCTGGCCTATGCGGCCAGCCTGGCCTTCACGGAGGGGGCGGAACGGGCCCTGATCGGGGATGTGGCGCCACCGGCCCACCGGGCCACGGCCTTCGGGCTCTATCACATGATGGTGGGGCTGGCGGCCCTGCCCGGCGCCTTCCTGTTCGGTGCCCTCTGGCAATGGTGGGGCGAGACCCAGGCCTTCGTCACCGCAGCCGCCCTGGCCGCCCTGGCATTGGGGATCCTGCTGCGTTATGGCCGATCGGCGATGATCGGTTAGTCCTGCTTAAACGAAAAACGGCCCCGAAGGGCCGTTCGTGTTTCCTTGCCGGGTGCAGGATTCATTTCACGTCGAAACCGTAGATCAGCATCTTGCTCATCAGCTTCGGCGCATCCTTGTAGGGCACGGTGCCGTTCTCGCGAATGATCCGGCGGCCCTCGTCGGAGGTGGCAAAGGCGATGAAGTCCTTCACTTCCCGGGTGGGATGGGGGCTGGTGACCAGGTACAGCGGCCGATAGAGACCGTACTGGCCGCTGGCCACGTGTTCGTAGGTGGGGGTCTTGCCGTCGAAGGCGATGATCTTCACCTTGCGCTTGCGGGCCGAGCTGACGCCGGTGATGCCCATGGCATAGGGATCCTTTTCCGCGGCCTTCTCCAGCGGGCCGGAGGAACGCACCACGTATTTCCTGTCGGTGACGAAATCCATGTTGCTGTCCTGGAACACGTACTGGCGGATGGCATAGCCGACGCCGGAGATCTTGCCGCGGCGCACGTACAGGTGAATGGGAGCATCGGGGCCACCCACCTGTTTCCAGTTGGTGATCTTGCCGGTGTAGATGGCGCGTACCTGCTTCATGGTCAGATTGTTCACCGGATTGGTGGGATGGACGATGATGGCCAGGGCGTCCCAGGCCACCGGGTGCAGGTTGGCATACAGCTCCGACTTGTCGGCGCCCGGCAGGGACATGCGGCAGCTGCCGCCGATCATCACCTTGCCCTTCACGGTGTCACGGATACCGCGTGTGGCACCCCCGCCCGACAGTTTCACCTCGATCCCGGTCTTCTTCGTGTAGGCCTCAGCCAGTTCCTTCATGAAGGCCTTCTTGGTGATGCCGCAGCCGGCCCAGGTGATGAGGTTGTTCTGTTCCTCGGCAGCATGGGCGGACAGGGACAGGAGGACGGTGCTGAAGATCAGCAGGGTACGTAGGCAACGGGGCGTCATGGTGTCGTGAACCTGTGTGGTCTGTCGTGGTTGTTCGGGGTGGTGTTCGTTTATCGGCAACCGGTGCCGAAGGTTGAACGGAATGGAAAGAAAAACCGGATACGTGGCGTGTTCCCCTTCATTCTCGTGGGAGTCGCTCGCCGAGACAAGGTTCCGGCGGGGCTATGCGGCGAAGAAAACGCCATGGGCAGACCAACGGTCGGGAATTCCGGACCAGCGGTTATCTCGAAAGTTATAGACGGCTTTTCAGCGGGACAACAGCCACAACAGCCAGATGTTGAGGATCAGCAGCAGGGCGCTGATGGTCTGCCACACCCGCACCGGATGACGCTCCAGCAACGGCACATGCTCGGTGCCCGCGAGGCGGGGATCGGGGTGGCGCAGGGCATGGGTGAATTCCGACAGCTTGCCGAAGCGGTTCTCCGGGTTGATGCTCACTGCCTTCTCGATGGCCCGATCCACCCAGATGGGGATCTCCGGATTGAAGCGCTTGATGGGCTGGTAGCGCACCCGCCTGAGGTTGCGGGCGGTCAGGTCCTTGCCGTAGGGCAGGCGGCCCGTGAGCAGCTCGTAGGCAATCACGCCCAGGGAGAAGATGTCGGAACGGTTGGAGGGCGGCTGGCCGATGTGGTACTCGGGCGCCGTGTAGTTGATGGTGCCAAGCAGATTGTTGGTGTCCAGCGGCACGTAGATCTCCTCGATGCCGGCGATCTTGGTGGAGCCGAAGTCGATGATCTTCAGGGTGCCGTGCTCGTCCACCAGGATGTTCTCCGGTTTCAGATCCTGGTGGATCATCTCCAGCCGGTGGAAGGCGCGCAGGCCGCGGGCGATCTGTTCGATCATGTCCCGCACCGTGTTCAGCGACGGGCGTGGTTCGTCGTCCATCCACTGGCGCAGGGTGCGGCCCTCGATGTGCTCGGCCAGGTAGTAGAGGGCGGTGCGCTTGCGCGGGGACTCCACCACCTTCATCACGTGCGGATTGTTGATGCGCCGCCCCACCCATTCCTCGTGCAGGAACTGGTGGATGTATTCGGGATCGTCCTCGTAGTTGACGGAAGGCGCCTTGAGCACCAGCTTCTCGCCGCTTTCCGTGTCCTGCACCAGATAGACCTCGGTGCGCTTGTTGGCGAACAGGTGGCGCAGGATGCGATAGCCGTCCAGCACCATGCCCGGCTCCAGCGGCGGCGGGAAGGGCAGCTCGGTGAGCTTCTGGTAGAACTCGGTCTCGTTCTCCTGCGGCAGCCGATCCACGCGCAGGACCAGGGCCGTGAGGTTGTCGTTGCTGCGGTTGGCCTCGGCCTGTTCCACCAGCCTGCGCGCCGCCGTTTCCGGATCGTCCCGGTGTTCGCGGATCGTGCGGCGAATGGCGCTGTCGGGCAGGAACTCGTGCACGCCGTCGGTCAGGAGCACGAAGACGTCGCCGGCTTCCACGGTCACGGTGCGATAGTCGATCTCCAGATGGATGTCGATGCCCATGGCCCGGGAGAGGTAGGTCTTGTCCTCGCCCATGTCGATGCGGTGATCGGTGGTGAGCTGTTCGAGTTCGTCGTCCCGCAGGCGGTAGATGCGGGTGTCGCCCACATGGAACAGGTGCGCGGTGTTGGACTTGAGCACCAGGGCGCTGACCGTGGTCACCATGCCCTTGTGGCTGCCGTATTCGCGCTGGCCGTTGCCGTACAGCCAGTGGTTGAGGGCGGTGAGGATCTTCTGGCCGGAGGTCTTCACCGACCACGATTCGGGCGTGCTGAAGTAGTCGGACAGGAAGCCCTGCACGCAGGCGCGGCTGGCCTGCCGGCCGGCGTCGGCGCCGCTCATGCCGTCGGCGACCACCGCGGCCAGACCCTTGGTGGTCAGCAGCGGTTCATCGGGCACCTGAACGCCGCAGGCATCCTCGTTCTGCGGCTTCACGCCGGCGATGCTGTGGCAGGCACTGGCAACCTGGATGGACGGGGTCTTGGGCATGGCGGAGCCGGTTACCGATGGGGCGAAAGGCACAGGATAGCCGAGCGGCGGGGGCGGGGCCACGGGGCCCCGCCGGGCCGGGAATCATTCCACCTCGATCATCTGCACCGTGCCGTCGGGCAGGACCTCGTGCATGTGACCGCGCGGCTCCTCGAGAAACAGCACGGTGATCAGGAATACCGCCACCGCCGCCACGGCGATGGTCAGGAAGAACACCTGGGGCGCCACGAAGGACAGCACGGTCAGGAACACCACGCCGCCCACGTTGCCGTAGGCGCCGGCCATGCCGGCGATCTGGCCGGTCAGGCGGCGCTTGACCAGCGGAATCACGGCGAACACGGCGCCATTGCCGGCATTCACGAACAGCGAGCTGAAGACCACGGCGGCCACCGCCGCAACGATGGGCCAGCTGCTGTCCATGAAGCTCATCAGGAAGTAGCCTACGGCCAGGCCGGCCAGGATCACCGCCAGCGAGCGCTTGCGGCCGAAGCGATCGGAGATCCAGCCGCCGGCGGGGCGCATGATCAGGTTCAGGCCGGCGAACACCGAGGCGATGGCCCCGGCAGCCACCGCCGACAGGTCGAAGGTATCCTGGAAGAACAGCGGCAGCATGGAGACCACTGCCAGCTCAGAACCGAAGGTGACCATGTAGGCCAGGTCCAGCACCGCCACCTGCCTGAACCTGTAGCGCTCGATCTCCGGCACCGGCTCGCGAAACACGTGGCCGTTGATCTGGTAGATGCGGAAGGTCTGGAACAGGAACAGGCTGGCCAGGATGCCGTAGATGATGTCGGTGACCGCTTCGCCGAGCATGCCCAGATTGGCCGGGCCCAGCTTCCAGGCCAGCACCGCCAGGGCGGCGTACAGGGGCACGTTCATCAGGATGTAGAGGAAGAAGTCGCCGGGGCTGGTGACCTCCAGCGCGCCGTTGCGCCTGGGCTTGAAATAGGTGGAGCCCTTGGGCGTGTCGGTGACCGAGAAGAAATACACCGCCGAGTAGATCAGGGCGATGAGGCCGGTGGTACCGATGGCCCAGCGCCAGCCGTCGTCACCGCCGAACAGCAGGGCCAGGGAAGGCAGGACCAGGGCTGCACCCGCCGAGCCGAAGTTGCCCCAGCCGCCATAGATGCCCTGGGCCACGCCCGCCTGCCTGGCCGGGAACCATTCACCGATCATGCGGATGCCGATCACGAAGCCGGCGCCGGCGAAGCCGAGCAGGAAGCGGGTCAGGGCCAGTTGTTCATAGGTGTCGGCCACCGCGAAGGCGAAACAGAGAAAGGCCGAGACGAACAGCAGGCCCGAGTAGATGCGCCGGGGGCCGAAGGCGTCGGTGAGCATGCCGATGATGATGCGGGCGGGAATGGTCAGGGCCACGTTGAGGATCAGCAGGGTCTTGAT
>JALVBM010000253.1 GCA_027010665.1 Chromatiales bacterium | reverse complement strand
AGAGAAAGGCCGAGACGAACAGCAGGCCCGAGTAGATGCGCCGGGGGCCGAAGGCGTCGGTGAGCATGCCGATGATGATGCGGGCGGGAATGGTCAGGGCCACGTTGAGGATCAGCAGGGTCTTGATTTGCTGGTCGGTGAGCCCGAGGCTGTCGCGCATGGCGCCCAGCAGCGGCGCGTGGTTGAACCAGACGAAGAAGCTGAGGAAGAAGGCGAACCAGGTCAGATGCAGGATACGCATCTTCCCCGAGAAGGACAGCAGGTTGATCCGGCTCTGATCGATGACGCTCATGAAAGGCTCCGGTTCGAAGGCGAAGAATTTTTGTGAATTGGTATGAGCAAGTTATGTGCCATATCCATAACTCCTTGAAAAGACTGGTAAATACGGTTTTCCCGAAGTCCTGGCGCCTCTTTCGTTGCACGTTCCGGGTGCAGGAACGGCCGGCGCATATCAGTTTTGGCTAATGATGGTGCAGGCCGGGAGGCGCGCCATGACGGGGCATGGCGAACCGAAACGGGGCGCCGTTGGGGTGAACGGATCCGGGCGCTCGTCCAGAATGCACCAAATTGGTGCAAAAAGGAGCAAGCAGACGGGGCGGTGGTCGATTCCCATCCGTTTAGTGCGGGATACAACCTAATAAAATCAACAAGATACACGTTGTTTCATGAAATGCTTATGGATGGCACGGTAGTTGCTCAGGGGTGTGCAGAACTGTCAGGCATCACGCAACGCACGCTATCTATCTGGAGCCAAGCATGAAAGAGAAACTTGTTGTCATCGGGAACGGCATGGCGGGCATCCGCACCGTCGAGGAACTGCTGAAGGTGGCCCCCGATGCCTACGACATCACCGTGTTCGGTGACGAGCCCTACGGCAACTACAACCGGATCATGCTCTCGCCGGTGCTGGCCGGCGAGAAGACCATCGACGAGATCATGCTCAACGACGAGCAGTGGTACGCCGACAACGGCATCACCCTGCACAAGGGCAAGCGGGTGGTGAAGATCGATCGGGTCAGGCGCAAGGTGATCGCCGAGGACGGCACCGAGGCCGACTACGACCGCCTGCTCATCGCCACCGGCTCGCGGCCCTTCATCCTGCCGATCCCGGGCAAGGATCTGGACGGCGTGGTCAGCTTCCGCGACATCCACGACGTGGACCGGATGATCGCGGCGGCGAAGTCGGGAAAGCATGCCGTGGTCATCGGTGGCGGCCTGCTCGGTCTGGAGGCGGCCAACGGCCTCATGCAGCAGGGCATGAGCGTGACCGTGGTGCACATCATGGACATCCTCATGGAGCGCCAGCTCGACCGGCCGGCAGCCGAGATGCTGCGCAAGAACCTCGAGGAACGGGGCATGAACTTCCTGATGCCCGCCGAGACCGAGGCCATTGTCGGCAAGGAGCGGGTGGAGAAGGTGCGCTTCAAGGACGGCACCGAGCTGTATGCGGATCTGGTGGTCATGGCCGTGGGCATCCGCCCCAACATCGAACTGGCCAAGGAAGCCGGCATCCACTGCGAGCGGGGCATCGTGGTCAACGACACCCTGCAGACCTACGACCCCCGCATCTACGCCGTGGGCGAGTGCGTGCAGCATCGCGGCGTCACCTATGGCCTGGTCGCGCCCCTGTTCGAGATGGCCCGGGTCTGCGCCAACCACCTGGCCCAGTACGGCATCGGCCGTTACGAGGGCACCGTCACCTCCACCAAGCTCAAGGTGACCGGCATCGATCTGTTCTCGGCCGGTGACTTCCTCGGCGACGACAACACCGAGGAACTGGTGTTCCAGGATGCCTCCCGCGGTGTCTATCGCAAGCTGGTGGTGCAGGACAACCGCATCAAGGGCGCCGTCATGTACGGCGACACCATCGACGGTTCCTGGTACTTCGACCTGATGCGCGACGGCACCGACATCTCCGAGATGCGCGAGCACATCCTGTTCGGCCAGGCGCACCTGGGCGACTCGGGCCATGGCGAGGAGAACCGCGTCGCCGCCATGTCCGACGACGCCGAAATCTGCGGCTGCAACGGCGTGTGCAAGGGCGACATCGTCAAGGCCATCACCGAGAAGAAGCTCTTCACCCTGGAGGACGTGCGCGCCCACACCAAGGCCTCCAGTTCCTGCGGTTCCTGTACCGGCCTGGTCGAGGCGCTGCTGTCGCACGTCCTGGGCGGCGACTATTCCACCGCGCCGCACCTGAAGCCGCTGTGCGGCTGCACCGACAAGACCCACGACGAGGTACGCGAGCAGATCCGCCGGCAGGAACTGAAGGACATTCCGTCCGTGATGAAGGCGCTCGACTGGAAGACGCCGGACGGCTGTCCCAAGTGCCGCACCGCGCTCAACTACTACCTGCTGTGCGAATGGCCGGGCGAATACCAGGACGACAGCCAGTCCCGTTTCATCAACGAGCGCGCCCACGCCAACATCCAGAAGGACGGTACCTATTCGGTCATCCCGCGCATGTGGGGTGGTGGCACCTCGCCTCAGGAACTGAAGAAGATCGCCGAGGTGGCGGAGAAATACGACGTGAAATACGTGCACGTCACCGGCGGCCAGCGCATCGGCCTTTACGGCCTGAAGAAGGAACAGCTCCCGGCAATCTGGAAGGATCTGGAAGAGGCCGGCTTCGTCTCCGGCCACGCCTACGGCAAGGCCCTGCGTACGGTGAAGACCTGCGTGGGCAAGGAGTGGTGCCGCTTCGGCACCCAGGACTCCACCCACCTCGGCATCGAGATGGAAAAGCTCACCTGGGGCTCCTGGACGCCGCACAAGTTCAAGATGGCCGCCTCCGGCTGCCCGCGCAACTGTGCCGAGGCCACCATCAAGGATCTGGGCGTGGTCTGTGTGGATTCGGGTTACGAGATCCACGTCGGCGGCAACGGCGGCGTCAAGGTGCGCGCCACCGACTTCCTGGTGCACGTCAAGACCGAGGAGGAAGTGCTCGAGTACACCGCCGCCTTCATGCAGCTCTACCGCGAAAACGCCCACTACCTCGAGCGCACCGCCCCCTGGATCGAACGCGTCGGCCTGGCCTACGTGAAGGAGCAGATCGTCGAGGACGAACAGAACCGCAAGGCCCTCGCCGAACGCTTCCGTGAAGCCCAGAAGTACGCCCAGCAGGATCCGTGGAAGGAAATGGCCGAAAACGAAAGCCGGCGGGTCGAATTCGAACCGCTCAAGGTGGTCAGCGGTTGAATTCGGTGGAAGGAACACGGAGAGCACGGAGACACGGAGAACACGGAGGTTTGGTGTGAAAAATTCTCCGTGCCCTCCGTGTCTCTGTGGCCTCCGTGTTGTTTGCAGGCAATTCTGAATCGTGGCACAAGCCGCCACAATCAAGCGAGTAAGTAAAGATGAGCAACGAGTGGATTGAAGTAGGCAGTATCAACGACATTCCCCGCAAGGGCGCCCGTGTGGTGCGCATGCCGGAGGGGGACATCGCCGTGTTCCGTACCGCGGACGACAGAATCTTCGCCCTGCGGGACAAGTGCCCCCACAAGGGCGGGCCCCTGTCCCAGGGCATCGTGCACGACACGAAGGTGGCCTGCCCGCTGCACGACTGGAAGATCCAGCTCGATACCGGCGAGGCCGTGGCCCCCGACGAAGGCTGCGCCGCCACCTTCCCGGTGAAGCTGGAGGGCGAGACCATCTATCTGTCGGCCAAACCCAATGACGGTTGCCCCAACGCCTGACGATTCTCTGTAGGAGCGGCGCAAGCCGCGACAGAACAGGGCCTAGGGACGAGGGCCGAGTGGCGAGGTTATCGAAGCCAGCCAACCCGGTTTTCCTCGTCCCTCGCCACTCGTCCCGGCATGGGTCGCGGCTGGCGCCGCTCCTACAGGTCACGAAAACAACATAGTCAAACCCGGTCTGGAATCATGCTCTTCGGTAGAAAACGCAAAAATCCCATCAAGCTCGCCGATCCCGGCGTCAAGGAATGGAAGTACACCACCTGCGGCTACTGCTCCACCGGTTGCTCCATCGAG
>JALVBM010000252.1 GCA_027010665.1 Chromatiales bacterium | reverse complement strand
TCAATCCTCCGGCTCATACCCCAGATTGGGCGCCAGCCAGCGTTCGACCACTTCGACGGGCATCTGCTTGCGGCGGGCGTAGTCTTCCACCTGGTCGCGGTTGATCTTGCCCACGGCGAAGTAGGTGGACTCGGGGTGGCTGAAGTACCAGCCGCTGACGGAGGCGGCGGGCCACATGGCGAAGCTGTCGGTAAGCTGCACGCCGGCGTGTTCCTCGGCCTCGAGCAGCTTCCACAGCAGGGCCTTTTCGGTGTGATCCGGGCAGGCGGGATAGCCGGGGGCCGGGCGGATGCCCACGTAGTCTTCGCGGATCAGTTTCTCGTTGTCGAAGTTTTCGCTCCTGAGGCCGTAGTCGGGCGTCCAGTTTCCCTCCTGGTACCCCCAGTTGATGTGGCGCACGCGATCGTGCATGTGCTCGGCGAAGGCCTCGGCCAGGCGATCGGCCAGGGCCTTGAGCATGATGGCGCGGTAGTCGTCGTTGGCATCCTCGAAGCGTTTCACGTGTTCGTCGATGCCGAGGCCGGCGGTGACCACGAAGGCGCCGAGATAGTCGGCCTTGCCGCTTTCCTTCGGCGCCAGGTAGTCGGCCAGGCAGCGGTTGGGCTTGCCCGGCGGCTTTTCCACCTGCTGGCGCAGGTGGTGCAGGACCAGGCGCACGTTCTGGCGACGGTCGTCGGTGTAGATTTCGATGTCGTCGTCGCCCACGGTGTTGGCCGGGAACAGGCCGATGACGGCGCGGGCGCGCAGCCACTTCTCGCGGATGATCTGGTCGAGCATCTCGCGGGCGTCGTCGTAGAGCTTGCGCGCTTCCTTGCCCTTGTGGGGATCGTTGAGGATCTTCGGATAACTGCCGCGCATCTCCCAGGCATGGAAGAAGGGCGTCCAGTCGATGTAGGGCACCAGGAATTCCAGCGGCATGTCGTCGAAGATCTGCAGGCCGAGATCGTTGGGCACCGGCGGGGTGTAGCCGGCCCAGTCGATCTTCGTCTTGTTGGCGCGGGCGTCCGCCAGGGTGAGCCACTTGGTGGTGGCGCGGCGGCCGGCGTGGGTCTTGCGCACCCGCTCGTGTTCGCGGCGCAGCTCCTCGACGAAGCTTTCCTTGAACTCCTCGCTGATCAGGTTCTGGGCCACGCCCACGGCGCGGGAGGCATCCTTGACCCAGACCACGGGACCGTCGTAGTGCTGTTCGATCTTGACCGCGGTGTGGGCGCGGGAAGTGGTGGCGCCGCCGATCATCAACGGAATGTCGAAGCCGAGGCGTTGCATCTCCCTGGCCACGTGCACCATCTCGTCCAGCGAGGGGGTGATGAGGCCGGAGAGGCCGATGATGTCCACCTTCTCCTTCTTCGCCGTCTCCAGGATGGTGTTGGCCGGCACCATCACGCCCAGATCGATCACCTCGAAGTTGTTGCACTGCAGCACCACGCCGACGATGTTCTTGCCGATGTCGTGCACGTCGCCCTTGACCGTGGCCATGAGGATGCGCCCGGCGGCCTCGGCGCCTTCGGCCTTCTCCGCCTCGATGTAGGGAATGAGATGGGCCACGGCCTTCTTCATCACCCGGGCGCTCTTGACCACCTGGGGCAGGAACATCTTGCCGGCGCCGAACAGATCGCCGACCACGTTCATGCCGTCCATCAGCGGCCCCTCTATCACCTGGATGGGACGGTCGTACTGCTGGCGCGCCTCTTCGGTGTCTTCCACCACGAAGGCGTCGATGCCCTTGACCAGGGCGTGCTCGAGGCGCTTTGCCACCGGCCAGCTGCGCCATTCGAGATCTTCCTCCTTCTTCGCCTCGCTGCCGTCGCCGCGGTACTTGTCGGCGATTTCCAGCAGGCGCTCGGTGGCGTCGGGGCGGCGGTTGAGGATCACGTCCTCGACCCGTTCGCGCAGTTCTTCCGGGATGTCCTCGTACACGGCGAGCTGGCCGGCATTGACGATGCCCATGTCCATGCCCGCCTGGATGGCGTGATACAGGAACACGGCATGGATCGCCTCGCGCACCGGATTGTTGCCGCGGAAGGAGAAGGAGACGTTGGAGACGCCGCCGGAGACCAGGGCGTGGGGCAGGGTCTGCTTGATCTCGCGGGTGGCCTCGATGAAGTCCACGCCGTAGTTGTTGTGTTCCTCGATGCCGGTGGCCACCGCGAAGATGTTGGGATCGAAGATGATGTCCTCGGGCGGGAAGTCCAGCTTCTCGCGCAGCAACCGGTAGGCGCGGGTGCAGATTTCCACCTTGCGCTCGCGGGTGTCGGCCTGGCCTTCCTCGTCGAAGGCCATCACGATCACCGCCGCGCCGTAGCGCCGGCACAGCTTCGCCTGTTCCAGGAACCTGTCCTCGCCTTCCTTGAGGGAGATGGAGTTGACCACCCCCTTGCCCTGGATGCACTTGAGGCCGGCCTCGAGGATTGGCCACTTGGAGGAGTCCACCATCACCGGCACGCGGGCGATGTCCGGCTCGGAAGCGATGAGGTTGAGGAAGGTGACCATGGCCTTCTCGCCGTCGAGCATGCCCTCGTCCATGTTGACGTCGATGATCTGGGCGCCGCCCTCGACCTGATCGCGGGCCACGTCCAGCGCCTCGTCGTACTGCTCGTTCAGGATCAGACGCTTGAACTTTGCCGAGCCGGTGACGTTGGTGCGCTCGCCGACGTTGACGAACAGCGAGTCCTCGCCGATGTTGAGCGGCTCAAGGCCGGACAGGCGGGTCTCCACCGGCCGTTCCGGGATCCGGCGCGGCGGGTATTTGGAGACGGCTTCGGCGATGGCCTTGATGTGGGCCGGCGTAGTGCCGCAGCAGCCGCCGATGATGTTGAGAAAGCCGTTCTTCGCCCACTCCTCGATTTCACGAGCCATCTCCTCGGGCGACTCGTCGTACTCGCCAAATTCGTTGGGCAGGCCGGCGTTGGGATGGGTGTTGACGTGGCAGTTGGCCAGCCCGGCGATCTCCTCCACGTACTGGCGCAGCTCCTTCGCCCCCAGCGCGCAGTTGAAGCCGAAGCTGATGGGGTTGATGTGGCGCAGCGAGTTCCAGAAGGCCTCGGCGGTCTGGCCGGAGAGGGTACGTCCGGAGGCATCGGTGATGGTGCCGGAGATCATCACCGGCAGGCGCGTGCCGGTGCGTTCGAAGTATTCGTCGATGGCAAACAGGGCCGCCTTGGCGTTCAGGGTGTCGAAGATGGTCTCCACCAGGATGATGTCGGCGCCGCCGTCCACCAGGCCCTTGAGCGCTTCGGTGTAGCTGTCGCGCAGATCGTCGAAGTGGATGTTGCGATAGCCGGGGTTGTTCACGTCCGGCGAGATGGACGCGGTGCGGTTGGTGGGGCCGATGACGCCGGCAACGAAGCGGGGCCTGTCGGGCGTGCTGTACGCATCAGCCGCGGCGCGGGCCAGCTTCGCCGATTCGAGGTTCATCTCGTAGGCCAGCGCTTCCATGCCGTAGTCGGCCATGGACACCGAGTTGGCGTTGAAGGTATTGGTCTCGATGATGTCCGCACCCGCTTCCAGGTAGGCGGTATGGATGTCGCGGATGATCTGCGGCTGGGTGAGGGAGAGCAGATCGTTGTTGCCCTTCAGATCGGATGGCCAGTCGGCGAAGCGCTCGCCGCGATAGTCGGCCTCGTCCAGCTTGTAGGTCTGGATCATGGTGCCCATGGCACCATCGAGGATCAGGATGCGCTCGGTGAGCGCCTGTTCAAGGGTCTTCATGGATTCCGGGAATGCTGTCGGCCTGGGAAGAGGGGGAGTTTACCATGACGGGGATGACGCAGCCCGGATGGTGCAATACGCTGCGCTATTGCACTCTCTGCGTCGAAGCCAGGCAAAGGGTTTTCCTCGTCCCTCGTCACTCGGCCCTGATTGGTCGGTGCGTTGCTGCGCGAACGCACCCTACGTGTATTTGCCCGACATACGGATTTACCTTCATTCGAGGAACGGATAGTCCGTGTACCCTTCCGCGCCGCCCCCGTAAAAGGTTGCCTCGTCCGGTTCGTTGAGCGGGGCGCCGCGGCGGAAGCGTTCCACCAGATCGGGGTTGGCGATGAAGGGCCGGCCAAAGGAGACGAGATCGGCGTAGCCGGAGGCGATGGCGTCGGTGGCGCGCGCGAGGTCGTAGCCGTTGTTGACCATGTACGGGCCGTGATAGGCGGCGCGCACACGCGCGTAGTCCACGGCCGGTTCGGACTGCCCGGTCATGTCGCCTTCGAGCACGTGCAGGTAGCCGGAGGTGATGGCCGACAGGCGGGTGACGATTTCCTCGAAGGTGACCTGGGGGTTGGAATCGGCGATATCGTTGAAGCGGTTCTCGGGCGAGAGTCGCACGCCGATGCGGTGTTCGGGCCAGATGTGTTTGACCGCCTCAACGACTTCGCCGAGCAGACGGAAGCGGTTCTCGACGCTGCCGCCGTAGGCGTCGGTGCGCCGGTTGGTACCGTCGCGCAGGAACTGATCGAGCAGGTAGCCGTTGGCGGCATGGATCTCCACGCCGTCGAAGCCGGCCTGCTTGGCGTTGACGGCCGCCTGGCGGTACTGATCGACGATCTGCGGGATTTCCCCGATCTCGAGCGCCCGGGGCGTGACAAAGGGCTTGGGGCCCTCGAAGGTCATGGCCTCGCCGGCCGGACGGAGGGCCGAGGGGGCCACCGGCGGCGCGCCGTCCGGCTGCAGATCGGGATGGGAAATGCGGCCCACGTGCCAGAGCTGGATGAACATCCGTCCGCCGGCGTCGTGCACCGCATCGGTCACCCGTTTCCAGCCGGCCACCTGCGCCTCGCTGTAGATCCCGGGCACGCCGGGATAGCCGATGGCCTGGGGGGAGATGGCCGCGCCCTCGCTGATGATGAGCCCGGCCGTGGCCCGCTGCCGGTAGTATTCGGCCATCAGTTCGGTCGGGACGTTGTCCGGCGCCCGGTTGCGGGTCATGGGGGCCATGACGATGCGGTTGGGCAGGGTGAGATCGCCGAGATCGAAGGGCGTGAAGAGATCGGGCATGACGGACTCCTTGCGCAGGCAAAGGGGAACGGCAGTGTAACGCCGCCCCGCCCGGGCGCAAAACCGGGTCTGCTAAACTGCACGCCATGACTGCGGAGAACCTCCAGCCCCCCAAGGCCCTGCTGCGCCCCATCGGCAAGGCGCTGGTGGAATTCGGCATGATCCGCGAGGGCGATCGCCTGCTGCTGGGCCTGTCCGGCGGCAAGGATTCGCTGACCCTGCTCCATTGCCTGCGCCATTTCCGGCGCCACGCGCCGGTGCGCTTCGAACTGGGTGCGGTGACCGTGGATCCGCAGGTGGAGGATTACGACCCGTCCGGCCTCAAGCCCTACCTCGCCACCCTGGGCATACCCTATTACTATGAAAGCCAGCCCATCGCCGAGCAGGCGAAGGAACACATGGAGAAGGATTCCTTCTGCAGCTACTGCTCGCGCATGAAGCGCGGCATTCTCTACAACACCTGCCGGCGCGAGGGCTACAACGTGCTGGCCCTGGGCCAGCACCTGGACGATCTGGCCGAGAGCTTCCTGATGTCGGCCTTCCATGGCGGCCAGTTGCGCACCATGAAGGCCCACTACACCAACCGCGCGGGTGACGTGCGCATCATCCGGCCCATGATCTACGTGCGCGAGCGTCAGACCGCGGCCTTCGCCGCCGAGGCAGAATTGCCCGTGGTTCCCGATTCCTGCCCCGCCTGCTTCGCGCACCCCACCGAGCGGGCCCGCATGAAACAGCTGCTGGCGCAGGAAGAGATCCACAACCGTACGCTTTTCAAGAGTCTTTTGCGGGCAATGGAACCACTTTATTCAAAAAATACCCCAGATTGAGACACCAGAATCCCACTTTAAATGCAATATTTAAAACGTGGGATAAGTCATCGTCTTGACCTTGGTCATGGCGGCGGGAGAGCCCCCGATTAAAGTCCCACCCGTCAACGCCGATGAAGAATCACGTCCCCGCGAAGGTCCGGCATGGGAATCCGCCAGAAAATCCTCCTCATTCTCGCCAGCGTACTCATCGTGAGCCTGACCATCCACGGCTGGCTGATCCTCGACGAGCAACGCCACGAGGATCTGGTGGATCTGCAGCGGCGTGGCTCGGACATCTCCCACTTTCTCGCCAAGGCCGTGGCCTACAGTGTCATCGGCTACGACTACCACACCCTGCAACTGCTGATGAACGAGATCGTGGCCACCGAGGCGGTCAACTTTGCGCGGGTGACGAATCTCGCCGGCAAGACCATGGCCGAAGCCGGTAACGCCCACGACCCGGAAACGCTGATGTTCGAACAGCCGGTGCAGCTCGAGGGCGAAGTGATCGGCCATTTGCAGCTCGGCATGAACACGCGCCCCCTGAGCCAGCGACTCGAGGAACACCACTTCACCCTGTTCTCGCGCCAGATCCTGATCATCCTGCTGATCATCATTGGCGAGCTGGCGGCGCTGTCCTGGTTCATCGTGCGCCCGGTGCGCCGCATGACCGAGACGCTCAAGGCCGGTGACGAGAACGATCCGCCGCGCCTGCCGGTGACCAGCCGGGACGAATTCGGCCAGCTGGCCACCCACTTCAATCATCTGGTCGATCGTCTGCGCGCCATCAACCTCGACCTGCAGCAGGATGCCCATTACCGCGGCGAGGAACTGGATCTGAGTCGCCAGCAGATCCGGGATCAGTCGGCCGAGCTGCGCCGCATCCAGGAGGAACTGCATCGCCTGTCACGGATGGACGATCTCACCAGCGCCCATACTCGCCGCTACTTCAACGAACGCATCGAAGACGCCGTGAAGGCCGCCAATGAACAGGGCGAGCCGGTCAGCCTGCTGCTCATCGACATCGACCATCTCAAGATCGTCAACGACGTGCACGGCCATCACGTGGGCGACCGCCTGCTGCAGACCCTGGCCCGCACCATCCAGTCGACCCTGCGCGAGGACGATCAACTGTTCCGGATCTGCGGCGGCGAGTTCGCCGTGCTGGCCTGGCACACGGGCGCCGAAACCGCCACCTGGCTGGCCGAACAGATCCGCCTGGCCGTCGCCGGGCTGGAACTGGAACTGGACGACAAGCGCGTGAACCCGACCGTGAGCATCGGCGTGGCCACCATTCCCGACAGCGGGCGCGACACCAACCGCGACTACTTCTACCTGTGCGCGGACCGGGCCCTGTATCACGCCAAGCATCATGGCCGCAACCGCGTGGATCACTGCCACGATCTCAACATCGAGCCCATCACCCAACTCACGGATCGCCCGACATGAAGCGCCTGCTGTCCATACTCCTTCTGCTGTTGTCCAGTTTCGGCATCGCTGCCGCCGGCGAATCCGCCACTGCCCGGCCACGCGCCCTGATCTTCGGCTCGGTGGCCATGGACATCCCGGCCATCATGCACCGGCGGCTGACCCCCCTGACCCGTTACCTCTCCGCCCATCTGGGCATGCCGGTGGAACTGCGCCTGTCGCCCAACATGCCCGCCGCCATCGACGCCGTGGCCAGCGGTCAGGTGGACATTGCCTACCTGACGCCCGTGGCCTATCTGCGGGCCCATGAAAAGGGCAAGGTCCGGTTGCTGGTGAAGACGGTCACCCGCGGCAAGGACAGCTTTCGCCTGATGATCGTGGTGCGCGAGGACAGCCCCATCCGCCAGGTGCGGGATCTGGTGGATCGCAGTTTCGCCTTCGGCGATCGGGCCGCCCTGCTGCAGCGGGCCGTGGTGGTGGGCGCCGGCGTGCGGCTCGACGAGCTGTCGGGCTTCCGCTTCCTGGGCCACTACGACAACATCGCCCGCGCGGTACTCAACGGCGACTTCGACGCCGGCATCCTCAAGGACACCATGGCCTACCAGTGGCAGGGCCGTGGCCTGCGCATCCTCTACCAGTCACCGGATCTGCCGCCCTACAACATCGCCGTGCGCCACGGCCTCGATCCGGCCATCGTGCAACGCCTGCGCGAGGCCTTCCTGGCCCTGGATCCGCGGGATCCGGCCCATCGTGCCGTGATCAAGGCCCTGGATCCCAAGTACGACGGCTTCGCCCCGGCCACCGATGCCGACTACGACGTGGTGCGCCGGCTGACGGCGCCCTTTCGCAAGACGCCGTAATCCGCCTCAGAAATCGTTCTTCACCTTGAAGGCGTTGATCAGGATGTCCAGCCCTACCTGGCGTGCGCCGTGGTTCAACGCATCGAGGATGTCCCCGTCCGTGTAGCCCAAATCCCGCAACCCCTGAACGTCGTCTGCCGACACGGCATGGGGATCGGCCGTGGCCGCGAGCACGAAACGCAGCATGGCCTTCTCCGCCGGCTTGAGCGGCGCGCTGTCCGGATCCGCGCGCAGGGCCGTCACCTGCTCCGGCGCAAGACCGCATTCGTTGATCAGGATGGCCGTGTTGAGGTTGATGCAGTAGTCACAGGTCTCGCGCTCGGAAACCAGCAGGCGAATGAGGGTGAACAGGTAGGCCGACAGCCGCGGATGCTGCATGTAGTAGCGCACGTGGCGCCACTGCTGATCGAGCAGTTCGGGACTGGGACTCAGGGATCTGAAGGCATTGGGCACGAAACCGATGCCTGCCTGGCATTCGCCGTAGATTTCGGCCAGCCGGCCCTCGGCCTGGTCGGGTTCGGTGATGGACAGCAGACTCATGACAATCTCCCTTTGTGGTCAATGGAGACGGCATCCTGACAGACGGCAGAATATGTTCAACGACATATTCTGATTTTGTGGCATGCT
>JALVBM010000251.1 GCA_027010665.1 Chromatiales bacterium | reverse complement strand
CCTCGGCCTGGTCGGGTTCGGTGATGGACAGCAGACTCATGACAATCTCCCTTTGTGGTCAATGGAGACGGCATCCTGACAGACGGCAGAATATGTTCAACGACATATTCTGATTTTGTGGCATGCTGCGTCCCATGCCCTATCCCAAGGACCACAAGGCCCGGACCCGTCAGCGCATTCTCGAGAGCGCCCTGGCCTGCTTTACCCGCCACGGCTTTGCGGCCGTGTCCATCGATCAGCTCATGGCCCACGCCGGCCTGACCCGGGGCGCCTTCTATGCCCACTTCCGGAGCAAGAGCGAGGTCTACGCCGAGGCCATTGCCAATGCCCGTCATCTGCACCGGGAGCGCATCGCGGCCATGCTGCCCGTCGATGCGCCGGCCCGGGCGCGTCTGCGCCAGTTCGTCGAACAGTATCTGAGCCGCGAACACGTGAACGAGCCAAATCGGCCCTGCCCGCTGGCCTGCCTGGTGACCGACGTGGCCAGCGGCGATGCCCATGTGCGCGCCACCTATACCCGGATCTTCGAGGGCATGAACCGCCTGCTGCGGGAGATGCAGGAAACGGAAAGCGACGAGGACACCCTGCTGGCCGTGTCGGCCATGATGATCGGCACCGTGGCCGTGTGCCGGGCCCTGGACGATCCCGCCCTGGTGGAACGCCTGCTGGCCAGCAGCCGCCGTCAGGTGGCCGAACTGCTGGCTATCGAAACTGCAACGGAGATGGCATGAACATCGACTACCGCACCGACGCCGCCATCAGCGTGGCGGACTTCCGCGATCTGCTGCAGCGTTCCACGCTGGCCGAACGCCGGCCAATCCATGACCGGGAATGCCTGGCGGGCATGCTGACCAACAGCAACCTGATCGTCTCCGCCTGGCAGGCAGACACGCTCGTCGGCATCGCCCGTTCCCTGACCGACTTTCACTATGCCTGCTACCTGTCGGATCTGGCGGTGGATGCGGCCTGGCAGGGCCGGGGCATCGGCAGGGAACTGCAGCGGCGCACATTGGCACAGCTTGGCCCCGAATGCAGCCTGATCCTGGTGGCCGCCCCGGCCGCGAACGGCTACTACGCGCACCTGGGCTACGAAAACCATCCCCGTTGCTGGGTGCTGGCGCCGGGACGGCCCCTGGGTTCCGCCTGATCCACTCGCCAGAAGCGACGATCCACGACGCTCAACGCGACACTTCCGCCTGCGCCTGTTCCGTGATGTCGCGGTCGTTGAACGGTTTGTGCCGGATGGCGAGGGTGATCAGGCAGCCCCTTCAAGGTACGAGACCCCGCAAACGCAGAAAGGCCGTTCGCGGATCAACGATTGGCATGTCTTCCACTGTGCCCAGCGCCAGCAACGCCTTGTCGCCGGTGATGAACCAGTCGGCGGCGGCGATGACCGCGGCCTGCAGGATCCAGCCGTCGTCCGGATCGGGGATGCCCGGCAATGAGGTGTCTGCCGGAGGCAGGAGCGTGGTGTAACGCCGGAAAAAGCGGCTGGCCTCATCGAGGGTGCGCTCGTCCACCCTGAATTTGTGCCGGGCGATGCGCAGAAACTCCTCGAGCACCCGTTCGTCCAGCAACAGGTTGCATTGCTCGAGGATCAGGGTGTCCAGCAGATCCGCACACAGGCCCCGGCCGAAGCGCCCGGCAAGCCACACGTTGGTGTCGATGAAGACCTTCACGAAAAGTCGCGGAAGAAGTCCTCATCGGTCAGGTAACCGGCCTGCTCTGCATACGGCTTGAGTCTGGCCCGGGTGCGCCGCAATTCGGCCAGCGCGGCTTCGCGGCGCAGCATGGTGCGCACCAGGTCGCTCTTGCTGCGCTGCTGCGCCTCAGCCAGGCGCGTGAGGGTTTCGTCCAGTTCCTCGTCGATGCGGATGGTAAGCGAAGGCATGGGTTGGATTGTTCTGCTGTATTACAATGTCTTACAACCAGTATAGCACCATGCCGGCGCCCGGGCTATCGGCCATCTCGGGCAATGGCTTCGCGTCGGAATGGCATTGCGCCACCCCAGGCAAACCGATGGTCCCTCCCGCATCGAAACCGATCAGACCTTCAGCTCCGCCAGCAACTGCTCCGTCATGCGTTGCGCCTGGCCTGCGTAGCCACCGCCGAACAGGTTGAAATGGTTGAGGATGTGATAGAGGTTGTAGAGGGTGCGGCGCGTACGGTAGCCGGGATCCAGCGGCCAGGCCTCGCGGTAGGCGTCGTAGAAGCGGGCGGGAAAGCCGCCGAACAGTTCGGTCATGGCCACGTCGGCCTCGCGATCACCGTAGTAGACGGCCGGATCGAAGATCACCGGCTCGCCGTCGGCGGTGAAGGCGGCGTTGCCGGACCACAGATCCCCGTGCAGCACCGAAGGGACCGGCGTGTAGTCGGTGAAGAAGGCGTCCAGCGCCGCCTGCAGACGCCGGCCCTTGTCGATGAGGCCCTTCGGCGCGCCGTGACGGGCGGCCAGATCGAGCTGGTGGCCCAGACGGCGCTCGCGCCAGAAGGCAACCCAGTCGTGATGCCAGGCGTTGGGCTGCGGGGTGGAGCCGATGGTGTTGTCCCGGTGCCAGCCGAAGCGCTCGGCGGTGTGGCGGTGCATGGCCGCCAGTTCCCGGCCCATGCGTTCATGGCCGGCTCCGCTGCCGGGGCCGGTGGGCAGGTATTCCATGGCGATGAAGGCCCAGCCGACGGCCGTGCCGGTGGCGTACGGGGTCGGCACGCGAATGGCCTCGGCCGCCGCCATCTCCTGCAGGCCCTCGGCCTCGGCCTCGAACATCGGCAGCAGGCCGGCCTCGTTGGTCTTGACGAAGAAATCCCCGGCATCGGTGATCAGGCGCTGGGCCTCGTTGATGCAGCCACCGCCCACGTGCTGCTGTTGCAGCAGTTCCGGCCGGTGCCCGAGCACCTCGGCCAGGGCATCGAGTACGGCATTGGCGAGCATGACGACGGTTCCTCCCGCAAGGACGATCGGATGACGACCATACCGCATTTCGTCGCCGGCGTGAGCGTTTGAGCCGGCATCATCGCAACCGTTACACTGGCCTGCCCGCCCGGAGAAGACCCATGAAACTGTTCGACGAAATCTCGCCCGAGCTGGCCGACTGGATCGCCGGCCAACCGGTTTTCTTCCTGGCCTCGGCCCCGCTGGCGGCCGAAGGCCACGTGAACGTCTCGCCCCGGGGCCTCGACGGCCTGCGTGTGACCGGCCCCCGAGAGGTGCTGATCCGGGATCTGACCGGCAGCGGCAACGAGACCGCCGCCCATCTGGCCGAGAACGGACGCATCACCGTGATGTTCTGCGCCTTCGAGGGGCCGCCGCGCATCCTGCGCCTGTACGGGCGCGGCGAGGTGATCGGCCACGGCCACCCCGACTGGACCCGGTGCGGCGAGCACTTCGGCGAACCCCCGCCCGGCCTGCGCCAGTACTTCCGCATCGCCG
>JALVBM010000250.1 GCA_027010665.1 Chromatiales bacterium | reverse complement strand
GGCTGGCTGTTCACGCTCGACTTCCCGTCCTACTACGCCGTGGTCAGCTATGCCGACGATCGCGAACTGCGCCGGGAGATGCACGAGGCCTATGTCACCCGCGCCTCCGATCAGGGCCCCAATGCCGGCAAGTGGGACAACTCGGAAGTGATGGCGGAAATTCTCGCCCTGCGCCACGAGCTGGCCAACCTGCTCGGCTATCGCACCTATGCCGAGCGCTCCCTGGCCACCAAGATGGCCGACAGCCCCGAACGGGTGCTGGGCTTCCTGCACGATCTGGCCCGGCGTTCCCGGCCCCAGGCGCAGAAGGAACTGGACGAACTGCGGGCCTTCGCCCGCGACAAGTTCGGGCTGGCCGATCTGCAGCCCTGGGACATTGCCTACTATTCGGAAAAGCTGCGCGAGCACACCTACGCCATCAGACAGGAAGAACTCAAGCCCTACTTCCCGGAGACGCGGGTCATCCCCGGCATGTTCAGGGTGGTGGAGCGGCTCTACGGCATCACCATCCGCGAGGTGGAGGGCGTCGAGGTCTGGCATCCGGACGTGCGCTTCTACGAAATCCGCGACGAGAACGGCGAGCTGCGCGGCCAGTTCTATCTGGATCTCTATGCCCGCGAGAACAAGCGCGGCGGCGCCTGGATGGACGACTGCCGTGGCCGCTTCCGCCATGCCGACGGCACCCTGCAGACGCCGGTGGCCTTTCTCACCTGCAACCTGACGCCGCCGGTGGGCGACCAGCCGGCCCTGTTCACCCACGACGAGGTGATCACCCTGTTCCACGAGTTCGGTCACGGCCTGCACCACATGCTGACCCGGATCGACTACATCGACGTCTCCGGCATCAACGGCGTGCCCTGGGATGCGGTGGAACTGCCCAGCCAGTTCATGGAGAACTGGTGCTGGGAGAAGGAAGCGCTGGATCTCATCGCCGGCCACTACCGCACCGGCGAGCCCCTGCCCGACGATCTCTACCGGCGCATGTACGCGGCGAAGAACTTCCAGGCCGGCATGATGATGGTGCGCCAGCTCGAGTTCGCCCTGTTCGACTTCCGGCTGCATCACGAATACGATCCGCAAAAGGGCGCGCGCATCCAGGAAATCCTCGACGAGGTGCGCGCCGAGGTGGCGGTGGTCGAACCGGCGCCCTTCAACCGCTTCCAGCACAGCTTCACCCACATCTTCGCCGGCGGCTACGCGGCCGGCTACTACAGTTACAAGTGGGCGGAAGTGCTGTCGGCGGACGCCTTCTCCCTGTTCGAGGAGCGGGGGATCTTCGATCCGGAAACGGGCCGGCGCTTCCTGCACGCGATCCTCGAACAGGGCGGCAGCCGGGATCCGATGGATCTGTTCGTCGAGTTCCGCGGCCGCGAGCCGCGCATCGACGCCCTGCTGCGCCACAGCGGCATCGCCGCCTGAACGAACCTCACAATCGATTGCCGACCGGGATGGTGCAATGAAACGCAAGAATGGATGGCTGTTGTTCTGGATGTGCCTCGTCGCCGCCACCGCGGTGTCCGCCGAAACGCTGTACGTGACCGATCGGGTGCTGGTGGGCCTGCACCAGGCGCCGGACGAGGCCAGTCCCCTGATCGCCTCGCTGCCCAGCGGCACGGCAGTGGAGGCCCTCGAGACCCGTGAAGGCTTCACGAAGGTCCGCGCGCCCGACGGCAAGACCGGCTGGATGAGCAGCGGTTATCTGGTGTCGCAGCAACCGGCCACCGCCGTGGTCGATACCCTGCAGGCCCGCCAGGAAAAGCTGCAGACCGAACTCAAGGCCCTGCGCGAGAAGCTGGCCAAGGCCGAGCGCGAACTGCAGGTGCGGCGCGACGAGCTGTCCAATGCCCGCACCACCATTCGCGATCTGAAGAAGAAGGCGGGCAAGCCGGCGGCGCCGGAAGTGGATACCAAAATGGCGAAGGAACTGGCGGCCGCCAACCAGGAGATCGAGAATCTCAAGCAGCAGCTCGCCAAGGCCACGGCCGCCGCTTCCGAACGCCAGGCCGAACCGCCGCAGCCCGGCGATCAGGCCGCGCTCTCGGAACGCCTGCAGACGCTGGAAGAGGAGAACGCCGCCCTGCGCAGCCGCATCGAAATGGCGGTGGCCAACCTGCAGGGCCAGCACGTGCCCACGGCCGAGGAGATGGCCATGGTCCGCCCGGCCGTGCCCGGCTGGTACTGGGGGCTGGCCCTGCTGCTGCTGATCGCCGGCGTCGTCATCGGCATCAGCTGGATGGACTATCGCATCCGGCAACGGCACGGCGGTTTCCGGATCTGAGGTGCGCCTCGCCACCTGGAACGTCAACTCCCTGCGGGTGCGCCTCGGGCAGGTGCGCCAGTGGTGTCGCGAACGTCGGCCCGATCTGCTGGCCCTTCAGGAAACCAAGCTCGAGGACGCGGCCTTCCCGGCCGAAGACCTGCGCGAGGACGGCTGCCGCAGCCTGTACGCCGGTCAGAAGACCTACAACGGCGTGGCCATTCTCGACCGCCTGGCGATTACGCCCACCGACGTGGTCACGGCCCTTCCCGGTCTCGATGATCCCCAGCGCCGCCTGCTCGCCGCCACCTACGGCGATCTTCGCCTGGTCAATGTCTACGTGCCCAACGGCGCCGCCGTCGGCTCCGACAAGTTCGCCTACAAGCTCGACTGGCTGGCGCGCCTGCGCGACTTCCTGGCCGGTGAGCTGCAGCGCCACGAACGGCTCGCCGTGGTCGGCGACTTCAACATCGCCCCCGAGGATCGCGACGTGCACGATCCGGATTTGTGGGCCGGCTCGGTACTGGTCAGCCCGCCGGAACGCAACGCCTTCCGCGAACTGCTGGACCTCGGCCTGCACGACGCCTTCCGCCTGTTCGACCAGCCCGAGGCCAGCTATTCCTGGTGGGACTACCGCGCCGGCGCCTTCCGCCGCAACCTGGGCCTGCGCATCGATCACATCCTGATCAGCGAGGCGCTCAGGCAACGCTGCACCGCCTGCTACATCGACCGCGAACCCCGCACCTGGCAGCGTCCGTCGGACCATGCGCCGGTGGTGGCGGAGTTCGCGGATTGAGGGGTGGTTGAAAACCCAACGCAAAGGCGCAAAGGGCGCGAAGGTTTAGTGGAAAAGGCATGTCCGGATCCATCGAAGCCGAAGGAAAGCATGCCTTGACCCGGCTTCACGAAGCCATCCCTTCTCCCTCCGGGAGAAGGCCAGGATGAGGGGATACAATCCAGGCGCGTTGCGCAGCAACGCC
>JALVBM010000249.1 GCA_027010665.1 Chromatiales bacterium | reverse complement strand
GGTGGCGAAGAAGCCGGCCAGCCTGTCGCTGCTGCAGGCCGCGGCCCTGCCACTGGTCGGCATCACCGCCTGGGAAGCCATCGTGGACAAGGCCGACGTTCAGGCCGGCGAGACCGTGCTGGTCTTCGGTGGTACCGGCGGCGTCGGGCACGTGGGCCTGCAACTGGCCAGGTGGCGCGGCGCGAAGGTGGTCGCCACGGCCTCGACGCCAGAGAAGGCCGAACTGGCCCGCCAGCTCGGCGCCGATGCGGTGGTCGATGCCCGCCGCGACGCCATCGAGGACATCGTGAGCGAGCACACGGGCGGCCGCGGATTCGACGTGGTCTTCGACACCGTGGGCGGCGACAACCTGCAGAAGAGTTTTCGCGCCGCCCGGTTCAACGGTCGGGTGGTCACCACCTCGGCCCGTTCCACCCAGGATCTGAGCGAGGTGCACGCCCGCGGCCTGTCGCTGCACGCCGTGTTCATGCTCATTCCGCTGCTGCACGACATCGGCACCGAACGGCATGGCGCCATCCTGCGCCAACTGGCCATGCTGGTGGACGACGGACATGTTCGCCCGCTGCTCGACGAACACCGTTTCGCCTTCAGCCGGGTCGCGGAGGCGCACCGCTTTCTCGAAAGCGGTCAGGCTGTGGGCAAGGTGGTGCTGGAAAACGATCTGATCTGAATCCGAATGAAACCGTTGCCGAGGTCATGATTCCCGAAATTGCCCCCCAACGGCTGTGCAAGGTCATCGCCGGATTCGCCCCGGCGTCGGTGTTGTGTCTCGGATCCGGCGAAGGGGATCTGTTCGATGCCTGTCGTTCGATGCTGCCGGAATGCCGCGTCGAGACGCGCACGCAGCCCCCGTCCCTGCAGGAACTGGAAACGGAAACGGCACATGATCTGATTCTGGTCTCGGGCGTGCTTGAAGGACTGCCCCGGGCCGAAGGGGAACAGCTCATCGCCCGCCTGCGCGATCTCGGCGCGCCCCGCCTGATCCTGGCCCTGTCACCCGATGCCGGCTGGCGCATCCCCGATCTGCTGGCGCTGGGTCTGGTGGTCCTCGGCGATCTCAAGATGGGCGATCGCCGCCTGCGCCTGTTCGCCTTCGACATCGCCGCCTACAAGACCACCCCGGACTGGCTCAACAGCCGCTACTGGGCCCATCCGGAGTTGTGGGGGAAATACTGGTGGTGAAAGGCGGCAGAGTAAATATTCAATGTCTCAAAATGGTTTTGACGCGATTTTTTTGTAGGAGCGGCGCGAGCCGCGAAAAAGCGCCCATCGCGGCTCGCGCCGCTCCTACAGAATATAACTTGCAAATTAGGTCAGGATAATTATGAGACGATTGATAACTGTTCCGAATTCCCGGGCAGTTTGGTGGTTCTGTACTAACCGTCAGGCACGCCCCACCTGCCTTGAGAGCTCCGTGCATACCCCAAAGTGTAGTGAATTCGGAACAGCGATTTAATATGCGCCCTGGCTGGCGATGCGGATGGTGCGTTCCCAGCCCAGACGCAGAGCCAGTTTGCAGAGTTGATAGGAATGATCGCCGGATGCGAGTCGGCGAGCAATGCTGCGTAACTGGCGCAGAACGTAGTTTCTGTCGACCATGCCTGGACGGGGAAGTGCATCCATGACATGTGTGCAAGCCCGTTCCTTGCTCAACATCTCTCCCAGCAATTCAATGACCCGGGGATTGATGGTCCAGCTTTCTGCCTGAATACCGAAAAAGTAAACGAGAATCTTGCAGGTGTCGGCCTTTTGAGAATCGGTCAGTTCCATGACATGCGCCTTCCGTATTCATATTTTCCGAACGCTCATGACGATTTGTCGGAACAGGGAAAAGTCGATGTTTCGACCATCGATTTGCAGAAAGAGGTTGGGCAGTTCGTCGGCCGTCACCATGGCCCTGGCGTTGAATCCCTGCCATGTGCTGTCGGAGAGATAGTAGGTGAGCGTTTGATGACGTGTATAAAAGGCCGTGGATGAACCGGTGAAATATTTTTCCTTGGCCGAATGTGCCAACAGGGTCAGTATGTCCTTGTCGTCCGTTTCATGACACAGCCGCGAACGGAAAATCCGTGCAGGAAGATCACGGAGTTGCAGATTGGGAAAAGTTTCGGGAATTTCCGGGCCCGGCCCGAGAACGAGGAGGCTGTTGTTGTATGTCAGGTAAAGGGTACGCCCATCCAATGCTATGCGCGTGGGGTTTGGCGGAACATCGACTTCAAAACCGTCGACCTCGATCGTCCAGGCAGAAGACAACGGCTGGTTTTCGTAGGCGGCTTCAGATGCTGTTTTGTCGCAATACGGGCTTGGTTCGGTTTCCCGGGCACTGGCCAGGGTAAGTGCCAAAAAGAAAAACAGGAAAGTGAAAAGGCGCAAATGGATGTTCATCTGTTGCTTCCTTGCCAATCAGATCAGGCCGGTAATCTAATCATGACTGAAACGGTTGTCAACAGTCGATTTTCCCGATACAGACCCGCTTTAACAGGTGCTTTTTCATTTGTCCGGAGGCGGGTTCGCCGGCGCATGCCGCAGTATCAGATAACCCGCCACCGCTGACAGGAACGAGGCGATCAGGATCCCCAGCCGCACTTCCTTGATGTATTCCTGTCCCACGTGCTCGAAGGCCAGCGAGGCGATGAACAGGCTCATGGTGAAACCGATGCCGGTGAGCAGGGCGATGCCATAGAGCTGCAGCCAGTTGGTGCCGGAAGGCATCTTCGCCCAGCCGAGCTTGATGAACAGCCAGCAGGCGCTGAACACGCCGAGCTGCTTGCCGAGGAACAGGCCGAGGATCACGCCCAGCGGCACCGGCGAGAGGATCCGTTCCAGGGTGAAGCCGGCCAGGGGCACGCCGGCGTTGGCGAAGGCGAACACCGGCACGATGAAGAACGCCACCGTGGACTGCAGGCTGTGTTCCAGTTCCAGCAATGGTGAGCGCTGCGGATTGTCGGGATCCCGCATCGGGATCATCATCGCCAGCAGCACGCCGGCGAGGGTGGCATGGACTCCCGACTTGAGCACCGAGGCCCACATGATCACGCCGAAGAACAGATAGGTGGGAATGTCCATCACCTTCAGGCGGTTGAGGAGAAACAGAATCAGCAGCATGGAACCGGCCACGCTCAGCGACAGCATGGACAGATCGGCGGTGTAGAACAGGGCGATGATGACGATGGCGCCCACGTCGTCGAGGATCGCCAGCGTCATCAGGAACAGCTTGAGCGACAGGGGCACCCGCTTGCCCAGCAGGGCGACGATGCCCAGGGCAAAGGCGATGTCGGTGGCGGTGGGAATGGCCCAGCCGCGCAGGCGGACTGGATCGTCATGGTTGAGCCAGAAGTAGAAAAGGGCCGGTACCAGAATGCCGGCCAGGGCGGCCACGGCCGGCAGGGTGACCTGCGAGAGGCTGGAGAGCTGACCCTCGAGAAATTCGCGCTTGAGTTCCAGCCCCACCGAGAAGAAGAATACGGCCATCAGGCCGTCGTTGATCCACAGCAGCAGCGGCTTGGCGATTTCGAACTCGCCGATGCGGATCTCCACCGGCGTGCCGAGCAGGGCCCGGTAGAGATCGGTCAGCGGCGAGTTGATCATGATCATGGCCAGCAGGGCGGCCAGGATGAGCAGGATGCCGCCGGCGCTTTCCAGGGCGAAGAACTGTTTCCAGAGTCGCGTCAGCATGTCGGTTTCCGGTGGTTGGGGCGGAAATTCTGGTAAGGTTACACCAGCCTGAGACCCAACCGGAACGGGAACGTTCGTGAAGTACAAGGATCTGCGAGACTTTCTGCGTCTGCTCGAGAACCGCGGCGAACTGGCGCGCGTGTCCACGCCGGTCGATCCGTATCTGGAGATGACCGAAATCTGCGATCGCACCCTGCGCGCCGGCGGGCCGGCGATCCTGTTCGAAAACCCGAAGGGCCACGACATCCCCGTGCTGGGCAACCTGTTCGGCACCCCCGAGCGGGTGGCGCTGGGCATGGGCGAGGAATCGGTCGACGCCCTGCGCGAGGTCGGCCGCCTGCTGGCCTTCCTCAAGGAGCCGGAGCCGCCCACCGGGGTCAAGGACGCCTGGCGCAAGCTGCCGGTGTTCAAGCAGGTACTCAACATGGCGCCGAAGGTGGTGAAGCAGGCGCCCTGCCAGGCCAACGTGCTCGAGGGCAGCGAGGTCGATCTGGGCCGCCTGCCCGTGCAGACATGCTGGCCGGGCGATGCCGGCCCGCTGATTACCTGGGCGCTGGTGATCACCCGCGGGCCCCACAAGCCGCGCCAGAATCTGGGCATCTATCGTCAGCAGGTCATCGGGCCGAACAAGACCATCATGCGCTGGCTGGCCCATCGCGGCGGCGCCCTGGATTTCCGCGAATGGCAGCAGGCCCGCCCCGGCGAGCCGTTTCCGGTGGCCGTGGCCCTGGGCGCCGATCCGGCCACCATTCTCGGCGCTGTCACGCCGGTGCCCGACACCCTTTCCGAGTACGCCTTCGCCGGCCTGTTGCGCGGGGCGAAGACGGAAGTGGTCCGCTGCCTCGGTTCCGATCTGCAGGTGCCGGCCTCGGCGGAGATCGTGCTCGAAGGCGTAATCCATCCCGGCGAGGAAGCCGACGAAGGTCCGTTCGGCGATCACACCGGCTATTACAACGAGGTGGAACGCTTCCCGGTATTCACCGTCGAGCGCATCACCCACCGCGACGATCCGATCTATCACAGCACCTACACCGGCCGCCCGCCCGACGAGCCGGCGATCCTCGGCGTGGCCCTCAACGAGGTGTTCATTCCCCTGCTGCAGAAGCAGTTTCCGGAGATCGTCGACTTTTATCTGCCGCCGGAAGGCTGCTCCTACCGCATGGCCGTGGTGAGCATGAAGAAACAGTATCCCGGCCACGCCAAGCGGGTGATGATGGGCGTGTGGTCCTTCCTGCGCCAGTTCATGTACACCAAGTTCGTCATCGTCACCGACGACGACATCGACGTGCGCAAGTGGGAAGACGTGATCTGGGCCATGACCACGCGCATGGATCCGGTGCGCGACACAACGCTTGTCGAACACACGCCCATCGACTACCTCGATTTCGCCTCCCCCGTCTCCGGCCTGGGCGGCAAGATTGGCTTCGACGCCACCAACAAGCTGCCGGGCGAAACCACCCGCGAATGGGGCCGGCCCATCGTCATGGATCCGGCGGTGAAGGCGCGGGTGGACGCCATCTGGGACGAGCTCGGAATTGATGTGGGAGTGTAATGAACACGGAGGGCACGGAGGCACGGAGAGCACGGAGAAAATTGATTTTCTAAACGAGATGGAATACGGCGCCGAGGAAAGGTGTTCATCAACAGAACCTTCGTGTCCTCTGTGTCTCCGTGTTCTCCGTGTTACTTCCACCGTAGTCTGAGGAGGGGAACGGAAGATGCGCACCATCATGATCCTGAACGCCAAGGGCGGTTGCGGCAAGACCACCCTCGCCACCAATCTGGCCAGCTACTATGCCTGGGAGCGGGGTCAGCAGGTGGCGCTGGCCGATTTCGATCCCCAGGCCTCGAGCCTGGCCTGGCTGCAGGCCCGGGAAGCGCAGTGGCCGGAGATCAAGGGCATCGCCGCCTTCCGCGGCCCGGTGCGGGCGCCGAAGGACACCGAGGTGATGATCATGGATGCGCCGGCCCGGGTGCAGGGCGCGGAGCTGGCGGCCCTGGTGCGCCGGGTGCAGACCATCGTGGTGCCGGTGCTGCCCTCGCCCATCGACATTCGCGCCGCGGCCGACTTCATGAAGGAGCTGCTCACCACCGGCAAGGTCTCGCGCCAGCAGACACGGGTAGCGGTGGTGGCCAACCGGGTGCGCGAGAACACCCTCATCTATCACACCCTGCATGCCTTTCTGAAGAGCCTGAAGATCCCGTTCGTGACCTCGCTGCGGGATACCCAGAACTATATCCGTGCCGAGGAAAAGGGGATTGGCATTTTCGAGATGGCGCCTTCCCAGACCTGGCAGGATCGGGAACAATGGGAGCCTCTGGTCCGCTGGTTGCGCAGCCGTCGCAGCCAGCCCCTGGCCTGAAGCGGAGAAACCGATGCGCACCCTCTGGCTGTTGCCCCTGATCTTACTGGTCGTTGCCTGTTCCACCCCGGTGACGGTGGACTACGACGATGCGGTGGACTTTGCCCGGCTCCGAACCTTTGCCCCGTTGCCGCCGCCACCGACCGAGACGGGCGATCCCCGCATCGACAATCCGCTGCTGGTCAAGCGCATTCAGGCGGCCCTGCGCGAGGTGCTGCAGGCGCGGGGCTATCGGGAAGTGACGGAAAACCCGGATTTCTATGTCAGCTTCCAGCTGGGGCTCAAGCAGGGCGTGGAGAGTTCCGGCGGCGTGACCTTCGGTTTCGGCACCTATGGGGGGCACGGCGGCATCGGCATGGCCTACGGCTATCCGGGTTACGACGTTTCCACCTACGAGGAGGGCATCCTCACGGTCGACATCCTGCGGGGTGCGGACAAGACCCTGATCTGGCGCGGAACGGCCAGCAAACGCCTTTCGGAGTCCGGCAGCAAGAGCCCGGAGGAAGCCCGGCGGGAAATCCACGAGATCGTCCGGACCATCCTCGACCGCTTCCCGCCGGGGCGCCCGGCATCGCGCTGATCGCTAAAGGAACTGTCGAAGCTGCCGATACGACGGTCAACACTTTCCCCGGCACAAGGAACCTTCATGGACACGCGGGATATCCTCAATCGTCTGCGCACGGCCAAGAGCGCTCACCTGGGCTGGGTCAACCGCGCCCGCGCCCTCATCGACGGCAAGCCGGTGGACAAGGAAAAGGTGCCGGTCATGCCCACCGACTGCATCTTTGGCAAGTGGTACTACAGCGACGGCCGCAAGCTGGCCAGCCTGCCCAGCTTCCAGGCCATCGAGGAACCCCACAACCGGCTGCACGCCATCTACCAGGAAATCTTCGATCTGCTGTTCACGAACGAAAAGGGCAATTTCATCGCCCGGCTGTTCGACAACAGCCGCAAGCAGGAACAGCGGCGGGAACAGGCCCGTCAGAAGTTTCTCGAGCTGCAGCAGATGTCCGACGTCATCGTGTCCCGGCTCGACGCGCTGGAGCGGGACATCCGGGTCATGGATCAACGCCTGCAGCAGACCGGCAAGAAACCGGCCGAAACCGGAGGAGCGCAGGTGGCAGAAAAGACGCAGGCCGTAAAATCCGAAATTCCGCCGGCGGCCACAAAGCCGGCAGGCAACCCGGAACCCGCTGCTTCGGTTGAGCCGCCGGCCGCTCTGGAAATCGAGGAGACCGAACAGACCATGTTCATCGATCTGGGTCGACCGGGGGAATGATCCCCTCTGCCGGCACCCGGCAGGCACGAAGACCGCTGGCCAGATCGGGATACCGCAGTTCCACGCCCAGTTCCTCGCGCATCTTCCGGTTGTCCAGCCGCCGGGATTCCCGCAGATAGGAAACCATGCCCGGGCTGAGCGTGCGTTCGGCCTCGGCGCGATCGATGCGCGGTGGCCGGGGCAGGCCGAGAAAGTCGGCCACGGCATCGAAGTAGTCGGTCATGTTGCCGGCCGTGCCGTCACAGACGTTGTAGATTTCCCCGTTGCGTCCCCGCCGGGCCGCGGCCACGCCGATCCGGGCCAGATCGTCCACATGGATGCGGTTGGTCACCGGCGCCTGTTCCGGCGGCACCATGGGCACCCGCTGACGCAGGCGCGCTTCCGGCAGGCGGCCCGGCCCGTAGATGCCGCCGACCCGCAGGATCACCGTCTCCACTCCATGCGCCTTGCCGTAGCGCAACAATCGCTGTTCTGCGTCCAGCCGCCGGCGTCCCCGATCGGTGCCGGGTGACGGTGGCGTGGTCTCGTCCACCCGGGCGCCCTTGTGGTCGCCGTACACGCCGGAGGTGCTCAACAGCACGATGCGGCGGGGCCGGTTTTCGGCCGTGAGCGCCTCGAGCAGGTTGGCCAGCCGGGTATCGGACTGGCCCCGGGGCGGCGGGGGAGCAAAGTGATAGAGCAGCGCACCCTTCACCGGCAGATCGCGCAGCGTCTGCGGTGCATCCAGATCCGCCGCACGGGGGGTGATGCCATGGCTTGTCATGGCGTCGAGCGTCGCTTCGCTGCGGGCCAGGCCGGTGACGGGGATGCCGGCTTCGCGCCACAGGCGGCCCACACGCCGGCCCACGTCGCCACAGCCGACGATGAACACATGGGCCGGATCTTTTACTGGGGGATTCATTTGGGGGATAATGCCGCGCCTTCCTTCAATTCCGAGCATTTTCATGAGTTTCTCTGTCAAAGTCGAGCCCAGCGGGCACCAGTTCACGGTCGAAGCCGACGAATCGATCCTCGATGCCGCCCTGCGCCAGGGGGTCGTGCTGCCCTACGGCTGTCGCAGCGGCGCCTGCGGGGCCTGCGTGGCCAAGGTGGTCGAGGGCAAGGTCCACTATCCCGACGGCAACCTGCCCCCCGCCCTCAGCGAGGAGGAAGCCGCCGTGGGCATGGTGGCACTGTGTCTGGCCCATGCCGATTCGGATCTGGTGATCGAATCGAAGGAAGTGGAAAGCCCGGAAGCGATCACGGTCAAGACCCTGCCCTGCCGCATCGAGGTGATGGAACGGCTCAACGAGGACGTGATGCTGCTCAAGCTCAAGCTGCCCGACAACGAGCGCCTGCAGTTCCTGGCCGGTCAGTACATCCAGATCCTGCTCAAGGACGGTCGCAAGCGCAGCTTCTCCCTGGCCAACGCCCCGGAGAAGGACGATCTGCTGGAACTGCACATCCGTCATGTCGAGGGCGGCGAGTTCACCACCGAAGTCTTCGACAAGATGAAGGTCAAGGACATCCTGCGCATCGAAGGCCCCCACGGCCAGTTCTACCTGCGCGAGGACTCGCCCCGCGACATCATCTTCATGGCGGGCGGCACCGGTTTTGCGCCCATCAAGGGCATGATCGAACACGCCATTGATATCGGCCTCGAGCGCAACATGACGCTGTACTGGGGCGCACGGGATCG
>JALVBM010000248.1 GCA_027010665.1 Chromatiales bacterium | reverse complement strand
CGCTTCCGGCATCTGGAAGTGCCCGCCCTGGTGGATCAGCTCATCACCCTGTTCCTGCGCGCCATTGGCGAGACCGAAGGCGCGCCGCCGACATCTGCCTGAACCATCCCCGGCCGGATGCCTTCGCCGTCCGTTCGTGCCGGAATATCACCCGACGACCGCAAACATGCCCCAAACTGTGACCAAGTTGACAAAAACGGACTGGCGCCGGCGCCGATCCCGGCCGATAGTCATAGCAGATACCCGTCACTGACGGTCATCCAAGGGCAAACCCGCCGCAAGGCGGGGACGCAAAACCACCGGTCCAGGGCCTCGCGCCCGGGACAGCGGGGTTGCCGGATGCACTTCCCTTCCGCGCTCCCCCGTCCCGCCGGTCCTCAGGCAAGCAGGAATCCGCACATGAGCGCAAGCAAGGTCGTCTCTTTCCATACCCCCGGTCAGGGCGTCGAGGCGCGGGTGAAGCAGCGCAAGCTGCTCGATACCTGCCGCGAGCACACGCTGCGCCACATGCAGGCCATGCTGCAACGCATGCTCGATTCGGCCGACGACGCCCTGTTCGCCATGGCCGACAAGGCCGAGACCAACGCCGAACAGACCCTGTACTTCGACTCCATGCGCATCGTGCGCCTCAACCGCCAGGACATCGAGCGCACCTTCCAGCAGAAGCTGCGCGAGAACTTCGAGCGCTTCCGCGACAACGCCCCCGCCGAGGATCCGCCCACCCTCGAGCTGTCGCTTGAGAACCTCTCCCTGGTGGAGGAAAACGATCTGGAGGAATCCCTGGCCATCACCAACCTGGTGATGAAGATCCGCAACCACTACGGCCAGGCGATTCACGCCATCGAGCAGCGGCTCGGCGCCATCGCCCCCGAGCAGACCGTCGACGACGACAACAATCCGCTCGGTCCCAAGGCCATCTGCCAGGCCTTCAGCGACGCGACCCGGGATCTGGAAACCGATCTCAAGATCAAGCTGATCATCTACAAGCTGTTCGACCGCCAGCTCTGCGAGGACATCGGCGCGCTGTTCGACACCATCAACGACGAATTCATCCGCGCCGGCGTGCTGCCCACCATCAAGGCTTCCATCCGGCGCACCCCGGGTGCCCCCGCCACGACCGGCGCGGCCTCGACGGATCCGGACGCAGCCGCCTTCGCAGAGGGCGAGATGGCCGAGGGCGACGGCGATCTCCTTGCCGCCCTGCAGTCGCTGCTGGCCCAGCGCCGCAGCGCCGTGGCCCCCGGCATGGGCAGCCTGGCCGGTGCCGGCGCCGCCCCGGCTCCCGTCGCCACCCCCGACGTGCTCACCGCCCTGACCGCCCTGCAGCAACAACCCGTGCCGATGCCCGCCGGGCAGGAGGAACTGGCACCGGGCGAGGCCATCCGCCTGGCCATGGGCAGCCAGCTCGGCATGGCCGAGGGCCAGGCGGTGGCCCTGCAGGGCGCCGACAACGACATGATCGATGTCGTGGCCATGATGTTCGAATACATCCTGGACGATCCCAACCTGCCCGACGCCGCCCGCGCCCTCATCGGCCGCCTGCAGATCCCGATGATCAAGGTGGCCATTCTCGACAAGGGCTTCCTCGCCAGCCGCGGCCATCCCGCCCGCAAGCTGCTCAACGCCCTGGCCGAGGCTGGCCTGGGTCTGGACGACGAGCCGGCCGACGACAACCGCCTGCTGGAGACCATGAACGGCATCGTCGAACGGGTGCTGGAAGACTTCACCGACGACATGGGCCTGTTCGGGGAACTGCTGGAAGAACTGGAAGCCTTCCTCGATCTGCGCCGCGCCGAGGAAGAGGCCCGCCAGGCCGAGACCCGGCGCGAACTGGAGATGCGCGAGCAGCAGGAGCTGGCCCGCAGCTGGGTGCGCGAGACCCTCAAGGAAGCCCTGGCCGGCAAGGAACTGCCGAAGGAGGTGCTGAAGATCATCACCGGCCCCTGGCATGCGGTGATGACCCACACCTATCTGGAACAGGGCGAGGACAGCGCCCTGTGGAAGAACCAGCGGCGCTTCGTGGACGTGCTGATCTGGTCGGTGGAGCCCAAGCAGCACAAGGTGGATCGGGAACGGCTCGGCGGCATCATCCGTCATCTCACTGCTTCCCTGCGCGAGGGCCTGCAGAGCATCGACTATCCCCAGGAGAAGATCGATCGCATCTTCGCGGCGCTGGAGCCCTATCACCACGCCAGCCTCTACGGCCTGAACGTGGCCGGGGACACGCCGACCGCGCCGGCCCCGGTCGAACCGGAGCAGAGCGGCTTCTTCCTGTTCGACGACCAGAAATCGGCCGATCGCCCGGACGAGGTGGACCACGAGGCCGAAACCCTGCCCGACATGGCCCAGACCGAGGTGGAATCGGCCATCGCCGCCATGGAGGAGCAGATGGCCACCCTCGAGGAACTCGAGGCCATCCTCGACGAGCCGCTGGCCAGCGACGCGGTGGACGTCGCCGAGGACGAGGAGCTGGACGAATTCGACAAGGAAATCATCGAGGACATCGTGCTCGCCGGCTGGGACGCCCGCGACCACGAAACGCCCGAGGACTACCCCGAAGACGAATACCTGGAGATGGCCCGCCATCTCGAGGCCGGCAAGTGGGTCGAATTCACCGACGACGACAACAACAAGATCCGCGCCAAGCTGGCCTGGAAGAGCGACCTGCTCGGCGAGTACACCTTCACCAACTGGAAGTTCGACGTGGTGGCCGACAAGACCCTGCAGGGTTTCGCCGCCGATCTGCGCCGCGGCACCGCGCGCATCATCGACGACGTGCCCGTGCTCGACCGGGCCCTGTCCGCCGTCATGAAGGGCCTGACCCGCAAGTCGGCCTGAACCGTTCCTCCCCCGCGACAGGGACGTCGCACCTTCTTTCGAGCATGTGTCTGCCTCTCACCGCCTGCGGGCGGTGTCTTTTTGTCCGGAGTCGGCAAACCGGCCGAAGGAAGGCTATAATCCCGCTCGCCCGATATCCGGAGAAACCATGCGAACCCTTGCCATCCTTCTGCTGCTGACCATCCTGAGCGTGCCCGCCCACGCCGGCCGCCTGCCCGTGGTATTGCTCGAGCATCTGGACAATGACGTGCTGGCCCTGTCCATCGAGGAATCGGCACTGGCCAACATTCCCGACTGGCAGCCCGGCAAGGGCCCCGTGCCGCTGTCCGTGGACAGCCTCATCGAAAAGGTCCGCAGCTGGGCGCTGAAGATCCACCCCGACTTCGACGATGTCCGCTTTCTGGAAATCGTCCTCAAGCCTATCGAGTCGCCCCGCTACGGCACCCGCTGGCACTATCTGGTCGCCCTTCAGGGCATCACCGACGGCAAGCCCACGGGCCGCAAGATCTTCCTCGCCGTCCTCTTCGACGGCAGAATCGTGCACGGTGTCCTCGAACCCAAGGTTTGACCCGCTCCAAAGTGTGAACCGGCTCGCAGATTCGGCAAACGGCGAGCCTGTCAAGACTCGCCACCTGATCTGGATCAGGTTTTACGCTCTCGCCATTCCCCGCGGTTACCGATAATCCCCCTGCCCCATCGTTGTCCCGATTCAACGGCGGCCATGCCGCCCGCAGACGTGAGTGGAGAATCCCGATGTTCCGGAACGTTACCCGCAACCTTTTGCTGAGCAGTACCCTT
>JALVBM010000247.1 GCA_027010665.1 Chromatiales bacterium | reverse complement strand
GCCAGGGAGCCCGGCACCTGGCGCTCGACGCGAGGGCGGGGGGCGCGGTACAGCCGCCAGGCATCGAATCCCGCCAGCAGGGCCGCGAGGCCGGCGGCGGCCTGCCAGGCGCCGAGCAGGGCCGGTTGCCAGGCCGGGAGCAGGCCGGCGGCGGCGATCAGGCCCGTCAGGCCCAGCAGGCGGGAGGCGGGCAGCATCACTGGCGGGGCGGCTCCACGTGGTCGAGCACGGCGGCGAGCACCTGATCGGGATGGTGCCCTTCCAGTTCCAGCTCGGGGGCGAGCACGATGCGGTGGCGCAGGGCCGGCAGGGCTACCCGCTTGATGTCGTCGGGGGCGACGAAGTCCCGGCCATCGAGCAGCGCGGCGGCGCGCGCGGCCCGGATCAGGGCGATGCCGCCGCGCGGCCCGGCGCCGACACTGATCCCCTGCCAGTCGCGGGTGGCGCGCACGATGGCCACCGCATAGTCGTTGACCGCGCGGTCCACCTGCAGCCGGGCCGCGATACGCTGCAGGGTCTCGATACCCTGCGGATCGATCTGCTGCCGTACGGCACTCACGTCAAGCTGCTCGCCCACCTGGCTGCCGGTGACATGGGCCACCAGCGCCGTTTCTTCCTCCACGGCGGGATAGTCGATGCGGATCTTGAACAGGAAGCGGTCGAGCTGGGCCTCGGGCAGGGGATAGGTGCCTTCCTGCTCGAGGGGGTTCTGGGTGGCCAGGGTCATGAATGGCCGCGGCACGGGCATGGCCCGGCCCTCGAGCGTGACCTGGCCTTCCTGCATCACTTCCAGCAGGGCCGACTGGGTCTTGGCCGGCGCGCGGTTGATCTCGTCGGCCAGCAGCAGGTGGGTGAACACCGGACCCTTGCGCAGGGTGAAGCTCTCGGCCTGCAGATCGTAGATGACGTGGCCGGTGACGTCGGCCGGCATCAGGTCCGGCGTGAACTGGATGCGGGCAAAGTGGCCGTCGAAGGTGCGGGCCAGCGCCCGGACCAGCAGGGTCTTGCCGAGGCCCGGCACGCCTTCGATGAGCACGTGGCCGGCGGCGAACAGGGCCACGAGCACCTGTTCCACCACGGCCTCCTGGCCGATGAGGGCCTTGCCGATTTCCTGGCGCAGGCTTTCCGCCAGCCGGTGGGCCTGGTCGAGGGTGTCCGGCGCAGCCGCCGGCGGGGTCGGTTCGGTCATAGGTTCTTCCTGAGGGTTTGCAGTTGACGGACGAGGCGGGTGAAGGCCGGACGCTGCGCCGGGGCCAGCGCGTCGCCCCCCGCCAGCAGCGCCCGGGCCAGTTCCGGTTCGAGATCGTGGTGTTCGCTCAGCCAGGCGGCGCGGGCCTGGTCGTCCATGGCGCTCCAGGCCGGATGACGGCGGGCGGCCCGTTCCAGAATCGCCTCGCGCAGGGCGGCGAGCAGCGTGGCCTGGCGGTTCTGGCGCCAGAGAAAGTGGCCGCTGGCGTCCACGTGCTCGAGCAGCCGCCGGCGGCGGGGCGGGGGCACCGGCAGCAGCGGACCGAAACGCGGCGCCCGCGACCACAGCCACAGGCCGAGCAGCAGGACCAGGGTCAGGATGGTCTGCGGGATCCGCTGCCACAGCCAGGTGGCGAGGGAGGGCATGGCGATGTCCTGCAGCAGCCAGACGGTGCCCCGGCCATCGGTCAGGTGCCAGAAGAAACGGGCATGATCTTCCTTGCCGAGTGCGGTGTAGCGCAGGAAGTCGAGATCGTTCAGGACCGTGACCTGTCCCTTGCCGAGGCGGCGCCGCACCATCAGCGCGCCCCGGTCGTTCTCCAGAACCAGATCCCCCGCGCGGGCGCCGTCGATGACCCGGTCCCGGGCCAGCCGTACCCTGAGCACGCCCTGTGCGCCGGGCCATTCGATGTCCAGCGGCTCGGGCGAGGTTTCTTCCCCGGTTTCCGTCGGCACGGGTCGAACCGACAGACGGAGTTCCTCGAGCAGCGGATCCGGCAGGGGGCGCAGGCTGTCGGTGGCCTCGTCGAACTCGGGCGGCTCCACGGTCACGAGCAGGCGTCCGCCGCGGCGGACCCAGTCCAGCAGCTCGCGGCTGCGGCCCCGGCCCAGGGAGCGCCGTTCGTGGGTGATGATGAGCAGATCGCCGGGCGCCAGATCCTGTGGCACGCGCGCCGGATCCGTGACCCGGCGGGCCGGGATGCCCATGGCCACCAGAAAGCGCTCGGCGGCGAGCAGGGGATTGGTGGCCGCCTCGCCGGTCAGGCCGGTGGGCACGGTGATGGTGCGTCTCTCGAACTTGCCGGCCAGCCAGATGCCGGTGACGGTCAGCAGCACCAGGGACAGTAGCAGCACGATGACGCCGGTGCGGCTCATTCGGCGGTGCCCTCCGGGGTGGCGGTCACGGTCGACAGACGATCGAAATGCCGTGACCAGTCGGCGATCAGCCGCTCGGCTTCCGCCGCATCCGGCGCCCGGTGGGCCCAGGCGATGCGCTGCCAGGCGCGGGTGAGGGCGCGCAGGCCGTCCAGCGTCTCCCGCGGCAGGGGACTGCGGGCGGTGGCGGCCAGGACGTCGCCCTCGGTCATCGCCTCGTGCAGGGGCACGCCGGCATCGTTGGCCAGGCGGCTGAGCGCCGCCCGGTACAGAAGGCCGAAGGCGGCCCGGGCCTCGCCGGCCTGCCACAGTTCCCGCGCCCGGGCGGGCACGTCCGCGGGCAGGCTCTCCGGATCCGGGATCGGCTGGCTGTGCGCATCCGGTGACGTGGCGGCGGGTGCCGGGACCGGCGGGCGTTCCAGCCCCAGCCGTTCCCGGTAGCGATAGATCAGGAACAGGCCCCAGAGCACCAGCGCCACCAGCACCAGCTTCATGCCGTCGGCGAGCAGCAGCGGCAGGCCGGGAAACATCGCCTGTTGTTCCCCGTCTTCCGGATTGCCCCACTGCCAGGACCAGTCCTTCGGCACCCAGACGGTGATGGTCTCCTCGCCCGAGAAGGCCTCGTCGGCGAGCACCTCGGCGATCACCCGCGGGGCTTCGTCGGGCGGCAGGGGGTTGGCGGCGTTGGCGCTCCGCATCGTACCCGGCGTGACGAACAGGGCGAGGCACAGCAGCGCCGCGCCGGCCGGTGCCGCCAGCCGCCGGGCGAGACGGCGCAGGCGCAGTTCCACGTCCCAGGCTTCCAGTTCGTTGCGGCGGTTCAGGTAGAGCATGAACCCGGAGGCCACGTACCAGGGCTCCACGGCGCTCATGGCGAGGTAGTAGAAAAGATTGCCCAGCAGGCCCAGCCACCAGGGCGGATCCTCGGCAAAGACGAGTCGCAGGAAGTCGGTGTCGATGCCGTCGGGCAGGAACATGACCAGCGCCACGTACTGGCTCAGGGTGAACAGCGTCTCCACGTTCACGCACAGGAACAGCAGCCAGAAGGCATGGCCGCCGGCCCGCCGCACCAGCAGGCGGGCCCGTTCCCGCCGCGCCCGGCCCCGCAGGCCTTCGAGCTGCAGAATCGGCAGCACCAGGCTGCGGTAGGGCGACAGGCGGGCCCAGGTGAGCTGGCCAGGCAGGCCGGTGTTGCGCAGCAGGCTCGGCAGGGCGCGCAGCAGCGCCCCGAGGCCGGGGGTGTCGCCGAACAGGGTGCGCCCGAGCACGAACAGCAGCACCCGGTCGTAGAGCGGCTTGAGCCACCAGAACAGGAT
>JALVBM010000246.1 GCA_027010665.1 Chromatiales bacterium | reverse complement strand
CGAGGATCTCGATGGCGTAGGGACCGGTGATGGCGTGCATGGCGTCATAGACCATGCGAAAGGCGCCGGTGTCGAACAGGGCGCGAATGCGCGGAAAGTCCACCAGTTCCGCCATCAGGGCCGCATAGTTGGCCACCGGATCGACGATCTCGACGACCATCCCGCCCAGGTCGTGTTCGCCCGGATGGTCCAGGGGCACCTCGCCTTCGTCGAGAATGCGGTATTGGTCGATTTCGCGGGTGCGGGCGTAGACCGCTTCGGTAAACTTTTCCGGTGCCGGTCCGCCGTTGGCGATGTTGAACTTGATGCCGAAGTCGCCTTCGGGCCCGCCCGGGTTGTGGCTGGCCGACAGGATGATGCCGCCGAGCGTGCGACGATGGCGGATCAGGGCCGAGACCGCCGGCGTGGAGAGCAGGCCGCCGGCGCCCACCACGATCCGGCCGAAACCGTTGGCCGCGGCCATGCGCAGGATGATGCCGATGGCCTCGCGGTTGTAGTAGCGGCCGTCGCCGCCGAGCACCAGGGTGCCACCTTCGTGATCGGGCAGGCAGTCGAAAATGGCCTGGACGAAGTTCTCCAGGTAGTTGGGCGTCTGGAAACGCCGTACCTTCTTGCGCAGGCCCGAGGTGCCGGGGCGCTGATCGTCGAAGGGTGTGGTGGAGATGGTCAATGTTTTCATGCAGTTACCACAGTCCGGGTGCCGGTACGGCAGACCCGGCATTATAGCACCCGCCCATCGGCGGGCGGCCGTTCACAAGGGGATGATGGTAGCATGCAACCATTGCCGGCCGGCGCAAGCGCCGGAGCGTGAACAACCCCGAAAACCTTTCTCGAACCAAGGAGCCCTTATACATGTCTGCACCGGAAATCCGCCTCATCACCCGGATGGATGTCGCCCTGCCGTCGGCCATGCAGACGGCGCTGGCGACCGAACAGGCCCGCTGGGAAGCGGCGGATGGCGTGACCCGGTTGTGGCGGAAGGATGCGAGCCTGTGGACGGGCGGCGACGAGGCAAACTGGCTCGACTGGCTCGACATCGTCGCCGACGAGCTGGCCGGCGTGGACGAGCTGCTGAGCTTCGCCCAACTCGTGGAGGAGGGCGGCTTCCGTGACATGGTGCTGCTGGGCATGGGCGGGTCGAGCATGGGCCCCGAAGTGCTGTACAAGGTCTTCGGCGCGCGGGCGGGCATGCCGCCCCTGCACGTGGTCGACTCCACCGATCCCGATCAGATCCGCGCCACCGAGTCGCGCCTGGATCTCGCCCGCACACTGTTCATCGTCGCCAGCAAGTCGGGCAGCACCCTGGAGCCCAACCTGCTCAAGGATTATTTTCATGCCCGCATGGTGGAAGTGGTGGGCGCGCAGCAGGCCGGGTGGCATTTCGTGGCCATTACCGATCCCGGTTCCTCGCTCGAGAAGGTGGCCGAACAGGACGGCTTTCGGGCGATCTATCACGGCCGGCCGCAGATCGGCGGGCGCTATTCCGTGCTCTCCCATTTCGGCATGATTCCCGCCGCCGGCCTGGGCATGGAACTCAATCACTTTCTCGAACGGGCCGCGGTAATGGTAGACGACTGCCGCCCCGACGTGCCGCTGGCGGAGAATCCGGGGTTGCAGCTCGGGCTCATCCTGGGCGTCGGTCATGCGCTTGGCCGGGACAAGCTCACCTTCACCACCTCGCCGGCCTTCGCCGGCTTCGGCGCCTGGGTCGAACAGTTGGTGGCCGAGTCCACCGGCAAGCAGGGCAAGGCCATCATCCCGCTCGACGGCGAGGTGCTCGGCCCGCCGGCGGTCTATGGCGAGGATCGCCTGTTCGTGCACATGGCCCTGGAAGGGGAGGCCGACGCGCAGTCGGCCGCCCTCGATGCGCTGGCGGCCGCCGGCCATTCGGTGGTGCGCATCACCGTGCCCGACCGCTACGATCTCGGCCAGGAATTCTTCCGCTGGGAGTTCGCCACCGCCGTGGCGGGGGCGGTCATGGGCATTCACCCCTTCGACCAGCCCGACGTGGAGGCCAGCAAGATCGCCACCCGCGCCCTGGCCGAGGCCTACGAGCGCGACGGCGCGCTGCCGCAGAGCGAACCGCTGGCCGTTGAGGACAATCTTGGCCTGTTCGCCGACGCCGCGAATGCCGAAGTGTTGCAGGAGGCGGCCGGCCCGGATGCCGATCCGGCGGCGCTGATCCGGGCCCATCTCGCCCGGCTCGGTCCCGGGGACTATTTCGCCCTGCTGGCCTACATGAACCGCCTCGACGACGGGATCGCCGATGCCCTGCAGGCCATGCGCCTGGCGGTACGCGATCGCCGGCAGGTGGCCACCTGCCTGGGGTTCGGACCGCGCTTCCTGCATTCCACCGGCCAGGCCTACAAGGGCGGGCCCAACAACGGCGTGTTCCTGCAGATCACGGCCACGCCGGCGCAGGATCTGCCGGTCCCCGGCCATCGCTACAGTTTCGGCATCATCGAGTCGGCCCAGGCGCTCGGCGATCTGCAGGTGCTGCAGGAACGGGGCCGGCGGGCCCTGCGCGTCCATCTCGGCCCGGATGCGCGTGCCGGGCTCGTGCGACTGCGGAACATTCTCGAGAACGTCTGAACCGCGGGACGGGCGCGAATTTTTGCGCAGCCATGTCAACCGATCTTCCGATGAGGCGTTGATCCCCGTAACGACCGCAATCGGCACGACGCGGCACGGGTGGATCCCCCTGATTGCATGGAGAACCGACTCTGGACGATACGGCAGCACTCGACCGGTTCCTGGCCGGGGTGGAGAAGCGGGCCTTTCGCATGGCCCGGTTCGCCACCGGCGATACCGAGGAGGCACTGGATCTGGTCCAGGAGGCCATGTTCACGCTGGCGCGCCGCTATGCCCGCCGGCCCGAGAGCGAGTGGGGGGCGCTGTTCCACCGCATCCTGCAGAACCGGATCCGCGACTGGTACCGGCGGCAGAAGGTGCGCAACCGCCTCACCGGCTGGCTGCGCTGGCATGAGGACGACGGCGATGATCCCGTCGAGAACCTGCCCGATCGTGAACAGCATGGCCCCCAGGCCCAGGTGGACAATGCCGCTTTCCATGCGCGCCTGGAGGCCGCATTGCAGGAGTTGCCCCTGCGCCAGCAGCAGACCTTCCTGTTGCGGGTCTGGGAGGGGCTGGACGTGAACGAGACCGCCCGGGCAATGGGCATAAGCAGCGGTTCGGTCAAGACGCACTATTCGCGGGCGGTGCATGCCCTGCGGGCGAAACTCGGAGATTTCCACGATGGATGACGATCGATTCGAAACGCGGATCCGCGACACCCTCGACGAGGGACTCGAAGGCATCACGCCGGACGTGGCCCGGCGTCTGCGCCGGGCGCGACACGAGGCGATCGCGCGGGCCGACCGCCGCCTGCATCGCTGGGCGCCGGCGGCGGCGCTGGTCTTCGCCAGCCTCGTGCTGGCGGCGATCATCCTGCGCCCGGCCGAAAATCCGGTGGATTTGCCGGTGACGGCCACGGATCTCGAGATCATCGCCGCCGACGACAGCCTGCAGTTCTACGAGGAACTGGACTTCTACCAGTGGCTGGCCGCGGAGACCGGGCGTGATGCGGGTTGAGCTTTGCGGCCTGGGCATGCTGCTGGCCCTGGGCGCCGGCCCGGTGCCGGCGGCCGGGCCGGCCATGCCGCCGGATGCCGAATTGCTGGAATTCCTCGGCCAGTTTGCACAGGCCGACGAGGAAGCCCTGGACCTGGCCCTCGGTTCGGTGGCCGACGAAGCGGGTATTGACGTGCGGCAGGGCGAAGACCGGGCCGCCGCGGCAGAGGAGAAAGACGATGAAAGCCGTTGACTGGATACTGCTGGCCTGCCTGTGGTGCGTGCCCTCGCTGGTGCTGGCCGCGACCGACTGGTCGCAGCTCTCGCCCGAACAGCAGCGCATTCTCGAACCCTTCGCCTCGCGCTGGGACGATTTGCCCGAGGAGAGGCGGCAAATCCTGTTGCGGGGCGCCCAGCGCTGGGCCGGGATGACGCCGGAACAGCGCGCCCGCGCCCGCCAGCGGCTCGAACGCTGGCGGCAGATGACCCCCGAGCAGCGCGAACGGGTGCGGGAACGCTATCGGCGCTTTCTCGAGCTGACGCCGGAACAGCGCCAGCGCCTGCGGCAGAAACGGGAATGGTTCCGCAGCCTGCCGCCCGAGGAGCGCAAGGCCCTGCGGGAACGCTGGCAGCGCATGACGCCCGAACAGCGCCGCCAGGCCACCGCCCGCTGGCGCAACCTCTCCCCCGCCCAGCGCCAGCGCATCCGCGAACGCGTGCGCAACATGACGCCGGAGCAGCGCCGCGAGTGGATTCGCCGCCAGCAACGGCGGCGTTAGGAAAGTACGAGACGGGCAGGCCGACCCGGCAAAATGCCGTCGGCCAATTCTTCAGGGTAGCTGAATCTTCCCGCCTTCCTGTCCCGGCACCACCAGTCGGCTGGCGGCTTCCCGCTGCATCTCCCGGGCTTCCTCGATGGTCCGCTCGATGGCCTTCTCCGCCTCGGCGGCAAAGCCCTCCACCGCCTCGGCCAGCGAGTCGGCGGGAATCTCGAAGCTCAGGGGAATCGCGCCCATGGGCGTCATGATCTGGGCCTGGCCGATGTAGCGCACCGGCCGGCTGTCGTCGGGTTCGCCGTCGGCGGTGACCGGCGTCATGCGCGTCAGGGTGCCGACCTTCTGATCCGTGAAGGTGTCCTGCCGATAGAGGTTGTCGGCATCCATCTTCAGATCGGCCATTTCGTTCTCGTTCATCGTATGATCCTCGGTTGCGGCATGTCGCCACTATAAAACAGGTGGCGCCGCGGGCACAGCCGCGACAGCGGATTTTCGCCCGTCGATGCCATCGGACGCCGGAACCCTCCGCCCGTTCGCGGTATAGTGGATCCATGCCGTCCGGTGGCGGTTTTTCATTCCCGGCCATGCGAACCTTGCAGGAAGAGTCCCGTGCTTCGATTCAGTCCCGATCCCGGCCCCCGTGAACGCCAGCTCCAGCGCCAGCATGCCAATCCCCTGTTCGGTGAGGCGGCGCTGCGCATCGACCAGCCGGACGTGGATGCCGCCCGGCAGGCCGACGCGGCGGAACAGGATCGTTTCCTCGAAGGCTTTCGCGCCCTGGTGCAGGAAGCGGTGGCGTTGCCGCCCAATGCCGACAGCGAAAAGGTGCTGGATCTCAAGGCCCGGCTCGACGAGAGCTATACCCGGGTCTGTGCCCTGCCCGGTGATCACGAAGCGATCCGTCAGGCCATCGATCGGCTCATCGAGGCCATCATGCAGGCCATCCGCAAGAGCGCGGCCGGCGATCCGCTGGCGTTGCAGAAGCTCGACGAGGAAGCCCAGGCCCGCGAACTGCACAAGCGGCTCGTTCGCCATGTCCTGGTGGCCGATCTGCTGTTGCCCGACTCGCCCATCGAAGCGTCGGCGCTGCTGCCCACCCTGCTGAGCGAGGAAGCCGAGGCGGTGGAGGCGGCCCTCAATCTGTTCGCCCCGGAACAGCTTGTCCTGTTGCACGAGGAAGGCGAACGGCTGCTGAACGAACTGGAAACCGCCGGGCACGACATGGGGCGGGCGCGCAGGAACCTGGAACGAATTCGGATGGCGGCCGGCGAAGGCTGAACCGCGGCGCAATGCCGCGGGGATGAAACATTGCCCCGATCAGCGGTTTCGATTCAGTTCACGCCGTTTCCGCGTTCGGCCTCACTGCTGCTTGCCGCCGCCCTGGCACGGCGGCGATTGCGGCGCCTGGCCCCGTTCGGCCCATTCTTCCGGTGTGTAGGTGTGCAGGGCCAGGGCGTGGATGCGCTGCAGATCCTCGGCAAGGATTTCATTCACCATGCGGTGCCGGGCCACCAGCATCTTGCCGTCGAAGGCCGCGCTGACCACGACCACCTTGAAATGGGATTCGGACCCCGGCGGCACGTTGTGCATGTGGCTTTCGTTGACCACCTCGAGATGAACGGGGGCGAGGGCGGATTGCAGTTTCTGTTCGATGGAAGCCTGGTTGCTCATGACATGCCTCTTTGCGTCGGGGCCGTCATGATAGCCTCATGCCGGTGGTGAATCATCCGGCAAACGGCAGGGGCTTTCAGTGGTCCTTGCCGTCGCCGTCGTGCTCCTCGCCCTTGCCGAACTCGTGGCGCAGCTCGGCGAACCGGCGCAGGCGTTCGTCCACCCGGGCATTCACGGTGCCGGGCGGGAAGTGGCCCTCGGCGTCGGGCTCGCCCGCCGGCTGGCCGGTGAGCAGTTCGATGGCCTCGTCGATGGTGCGCACGGGCCAGATGTGGAACCGGCCCGCGGCCACGGCGTCCACCACGTCCTGGCGCAGCATCAGGTTGTCGATGTTGCAGGCCGGGATGAGCACCCCCTGATCGCCGGTCAGCCCCTTTTCACGGCAGACGTCGTAGAAGCCCTCGATCTTCTCGTTCACGCCGCCGATGGGCTGCACCTGGCCATGCTGGTTCACCGAACCGGTCACCGCCAGCGACTGGCGCACCGGCACCTCGGCCAGGGCCGAGAGCAGGGCGCACAACTCGCCCACGCTGGCGCTGTCGCCCTCCACGTGGCTGTAGGACTGTTCGAACACCAGCGTCGCCGACAGGGACAGCGGACAGTTGCGGGCATAGCGCGAGGCCATGAAGGCGGTGAGGATGTACACGCCCTTGGAATGGATTGCCCCGCCCAGTTCCACTTCCCGTTCGATGTCGAGCACGTCGCCATCGCCGAGCCGGGCGGTGGCGGTGATGCGCGCCGGCTGGCCGAAGCTGAAGTGGCCCAGATCGATCACGAACAGGCCGTTGACGGTGGCCACCGCCTCGCCCGCGGTATCGAGCAGCAGGGTGCCGCGGCGGAACTCCTCGAGCTGCTTGCGGTAGTAGCGATCCTGGCGGGCCACCTGCTCGTCGATGGCCTGCTGGACGTGTTCGCGTTGTACGGTCCGGGCGTTGGCTTCGCCGGCCCAGAAGTCGGCTTCCCGCAGCAGATCGGTCACCGCCTGCAGGTGCAGGGAGAACTTGGTGACGTCCTCGGCCTCGCGGATGCTGTATTCGAGCACCCGGGCCACCCCGTCGTCGGCGAAGGGACGCAGATCGTAGCGCCGGATCAGCGTGGCAATCAGGCCGGCATAGTCGTGCAGGCTGTCCGCGCTGCGGGCAAGCTCGTCATCGAAGTCGGCGGCGATCTTGAACAGCTTGCCGAACTCGGGATCCGCCTGCAGCAGCTGGTAGTAGTGACTGCGCTCGCCGATCAGCACCACCTTCACGTCCAGCGGAATGGGCTCGGGTTCCAGGGTCACGGTGCTGAACAGGTTGTAGATCTCCGCCAGGGACTGGATGGTGATGCAGCGCGTGGACAGGGCGCGCTTGAGGCTCTCCCAGGCATTGGGCTGCTGCAGCACCTTCAGCACGTCGAGGATCAGGAAGCCACCATTGGCCCGGTGCAGGGCGCCCGGGCGCACCAGGGTGTGATCGGTGACCAGCACGCCCATCTGCGGCTGGTATTCCACCCGGCCGACGAGATGCTGGTGCAGGGGAAAGGTTTCGTGCTCCACCGGCGCGCCTTCGCTCTCGGCATGGTCCACCAGCAGGTTGACCCGGTAGGCGCGGAAGGGCGGGGCGTCGAGATCCACCCGCTCGCCGGGATTCTCCGGCAGGAACAGGCTCATGTTGTCGATGACGTCGGCTTCCATGGCCTTGAGGTACTGCACGATGTCCGGATGGTCGCGATAGCGTTCACGCCGTTCCTCGAACAGGTGGGCCACGGCGAACATGCCCACCTCCCGGTTCAGCTCCGCCAGGGCATCGTGCATGGCGTTGTGCCACTGCTGGCGCTGGCGCAGGAAGTCCTGCAACCGGCCCTGCAGCGTCTTGACGGCCTGATCGATGCGTTCCTTTTCGGCATCGGAGAGCCGGTTGTAGTCCTCGTCCGTCATGGGCTGGCCGTCCCGGGCCGGCACGAAGGTGATCTGATCCTCCTCGTGCACGGCAATCATGCCGGCCTCGGCCGCCTCCCGGCTCAGCGCGTCGAAGGCCTTGTCCACCTTGGCCTGTTCCGCATCGCGCAGCGCCTGCACGCGGCGCTGGTACTGCTCGCTGGCAAAGGCCGCGGGAATGGCCGCGGCCAGATCGTCCAGCAACTTGTTCATGCTGTCCCGGAAACGCCGGCCTTCGCCGGCCGGCAGGCGAATGGCACGGGGACGGCCGGTCTCGTCGAAATTGGCCACGTACAGCCAGTCGTCGGCGCGGGGCATGGCCGCGGCCCGTTGCCGCAGGTGCTGCAGCACCAGGCTGTGCTTGCCGACGCCGGTGGGTCCGCAGACGAAGAGGTTGTAGCCCTCCTGGTGGATGCCCAGGGCCGTGTGCATGGCCCGCATGGCCCGCTGCTGGCCGAGCACGCCGGCGAAGGCCTCGGCCTCGTCGCTGCGCCGGAAGGGTATCCGTGCCGGATCGATGCGCTGGTAGAGCTGTTCGGGTTTCAGGGGCTCGGGTCGGTTCATGCAGGCGGTTCCGTTTCGGTTCGGCTGGCGCGCAGGATACGCCCCGCGCGCCGGCAGGTCATCTGCCCGTTACCGGGTCGCGCACGATCGTCCGGGAAAACTTGAAAAAGCCCGTTTCGGACCCATTCAAAATTCTATCGGCAGGCGGTTTTGCCGGCCTCCTCCGGGCAGGGCCGGAAACTGCCGTTTTTGTCCGTTGTCGAACGGAATGCAGTGCGGGAACCCGCGAAATCAGTCATTGGTATGAGGGAAAAATGTCAGATATGACAGGCACTTGCCGCAAGCCCGGACTTTCGGTGCAATTTTACATTTGTTCACAATATACACGTTGTCTGATTGGGGAATAAGGCCTATTGTGGGGACAACAGAGAGCAACATTCACAGGGGACGCGAATCATGAAAATCTCATCTCGAGCCGATTATGCTGCCAAGGCGATGCTGGAACTGTCAATCAACCACGATCGACCGGTCACGCTCTCTTATCTGGCCCGTCTGCAGGACATTTCCATTTCCTATCTGGAGCAGATCTTCGCCCAGCTGCGCAAGCACGGCCTGGTGAAGAGCGTGCGCGGCCCCGGTGGCGGATACATCCTCAACCGGCCCATGGATGAAATCTCGGTTGGCGACATCGTCCGCGCCATCGACAACATCAGCACCCTGGATACCGGCGGCGAGGAAAACGATCGCACCCATCGCCTCTGGCGCCAGCTGTCCACCATGGTCTACGGCCACCTGGACACCATCTCCCTCGCCGACATCCACCAGGCCGCCGACAAGGACGTACACCAGGCTGCCTGATTCCGGGGTAGCGAAGCCGAACAGCCACACGCCCCTCGCCGAAAATGGCGAAGATGACACAAGGCCGGGGCGGGTCAACCGCCCCGGCCGGTTCGCCTTTTCAATGCACGGCTTCCCACAACCCGTCCACCCCCAGCACCCGCCGCCCGATTACCCGGATCTGACCCGCGTATCGATCCTCCCCGTCGGTACTGAACTCGAACCGGTATTCCCGATAGAACGCCAGCCGCCCGGTCACTTCCCGCCGGACCCGCAGCTTCGTCAACGCCACCGAATCATCGAGAAACTGCACCCCCTGCGCCTCACAATGCCGCCGCGCCGCCCCGCGCGCCGCCTCCCGCGCATGAAAACCACTCCACCAGAAGGCCGCCACCGCCGCCAGCAAAAAGAGAACAAGGTAATCCCACATGATCCGGACCCGGGAAAAGGAAGGCCATTGTACCAATCACACCATGTGTTCTGTGCGGAAAAAGCCAACGCAAAGACGCCAAGGCGCAAAGGAAGCGGTTATTGTTTGTGTGTATCGGCTTGAACTGGCCCGGCGAAATATCGAAGCCACGCACAAACGCCTTTCCTCGTCCCTCGCACCTCGTCACTCGGCCCTTGATGATCGTACGGTGCGTTCGCGCAGCAACGCACCAACATGACCGGAAGCCGGATTTGTTCAACAACTAAATCGTTGTTCCGAATTCCACTACACCTTGAGGGCGAGCCTGATGGTTAGCACGAAACCAACCTGACTGTCCGGGAATTTGGAACAGTTATTAATCGTCTCAAAATTATCCTGACCGCAATTTGCAGGTTATATTCTGTAGGAGCGGCGCGAGCCGCGAAAAAGCGCCTATCGCGGCTCGCGCCGCTCCTACATAAAAATCGGGTCAAAACAATTTTGAGACATTTAATATTTAGATTAACTTGGACAAAACCCCTCGCATCACATCCACGAACTCCGGCATTGGCAACGCCACTTCTTCATCCATGCTTTCCCCGACCACCCCAATCCCCACAATCACCAGCTCCCCCGGCAACATCCCCAGCCGCTCCCCCAGCGCCAGGGTCTCGGCCAGCCCCGCATCATGAGTCGTCAACGGCGAACCGACCGCCAGTTCGTCCAGCGAAAGCACACGCACCCCGGTTTCATCCCGCGCAAGGAAGGCATCGATCAGCACGGCCCGTTCGCATTCCCGCAACTGCTCGAGCAGGGCCAGTCCCGGCCGGTCGAGCTTGTGGCAATCAACCGGAACCGGCCAGTCATCCACGCGGGTGAGCACGTCGATGGCTTCCCAGCCAAGCCGATCCGCGCCGAAGGGCGAACCGATCCCGAAAACGGTCACCGGCTTCACGAAGCGCGGTCCACCTTCAGGCGCAGGAAATGGGTGGCGCAGGAGATGCAGGGATCGTAGTTGCGGATCACCTGCTCGGCGAAGGCGCGCAATTCGTCGTCCGGCCGTTGCAGGCCGAAGCGGGGCAGGGCCAGATGCAGATCCTGCTCGATGCGCGCCTGGTTCTGGCTGGTGGGCGGGGTGATGGTGGCGGCGCGCACCGTGCCGTCGTCGGCCAGTTCGTAGCGGTGCCACAGGATCCCGCGGGGGGCCTCGGTGCAGCCGTAGCCGATGCCGCCGCGCACGCTGAAGTCGGCACGCGCCGCAGCCGGCGCCTGCCAGCTTTCCAGTATGCGCACGGCCTCGTGTAAGGCGAAGAAGATTTCCACGGCCCGCGCCACGATGCTGTGAAACGGGTTGCGGCTGGGAAAGCGGATCCCGGTGGCTGCGAGACTTTGCGCCACGGCTTCCGGAAGCCGGTCGTGGTTGAGATTCAGCCGCGCCAGCGGGCCGACCAGATAGGGCGCCCCGTGCAGGTGACAGTGCAGGGCGTTGGAGTAGGGTACCTGCGTTTCGGTGAAATGGTCCGCAAAGGCCTCGCGGGGAATGTCCAGGCCCTCGCTGGAGACGATGCGGCCATCCTCGATGGGATAGGCGTCGTCGGTGCGCAGGGCCACGCTGGGGAAGTCCTGCGTCATGTCGGGCAGATCGAGCGAAGCGGTCCAGGCCACCAGCGCTTCGGCCTCGGGCAGCGCGGCGCGAAAGTCTTCCAGCAGCGCGTCGAGTTGGGCTTTCGGCGGCAGGCGGGTGAAGCCGCCCACGCACACGCTCACCGGATGCACGGAACGGCCGCCGAGCAGGGCCAGGAGGCGGTTGCCGAGGCCCTGCAGGCGCAGGCCGCGGCGCACCTCGTCCGGATAACGTTCCGCCATGGCGGTCACGCTGTCGAAACCGAGAAAGTCGGGCGCCGCCAGCAGGTGGATGTGCAGGGCATGACTTTCAATCCACTCGCCGCAGTACATCAGCCGCCGCAGGGCACGGATCGCCGGGTCCACGTCCACGCCGAAGATCCCTTCCAGCGCCTGCACGGCGCTCATCTGGTAGGCCACCGGGCAGATCCCGCAGATCCGCGCCACGGTGTCGATGACATCGCCCCAGGGCCGGCCTTCCAGCAGTTTCTCGAACAGCCGTGGCGGCTCGAAGATCCGCAGTTGCAGGGATTCGATGGCGTCGTCCCGCAGGCGCAGGTCCAGCGCCCCTTCGCCTTCGACGCGGGTGAGGACGGGCACTTCGATGGTGCGGTTTGGGCTCATGGCGCGCAGGTGGCTCGTGCTGTTCCCAACATAGCATGTCCGCACGGCTTTGGCAGGCCAGGGGCATGGAATACGCCAATCTCCCTGCCCCGCGCAGGGAAACCGGCAGGCCGGACACACCCGGGGATCCCGGATTTGCTAGAATGTCCCGCTTGTCTCATCCCGGCATCATCATGACCCACGCCCTGGAAATCCACAATCTGCGCAAGACCTACCCCAATGGCGCCGAGGCGCTCAAGGGGATCGATCTGCACGTGGCGGCCGGGGACTTCTTCGCCCTGCTTGGGCCCAATGGCGCCGGCAAGTCCACGGCCATCGGCATCGTCTGTTCCCTGATCAACAAGACCGCCGGAAGCGTGAAGGTCTTCGGCCACGACATCGACACCGACAAGGAAGCGGCCAAGAGCTGCATCGGACTGGTGCCCCAGGAATTCAACTTCAACCAGTTCGAGCCGGTGATCGAGATCGTCATCAACCAGGCCGGTTTCTATGGCATCCCCCGGCGCGAGGCCCGCGAGCGTGCCGAACACGTGGTCCAGCAGCTCGGCCTGTGGGACAAGCGCCGCGGCATGGCGCGCAATCTCTCGGGCGGCATGAAGCGGCGGCTGATGATCGCCCGGGCCCTGGTGCACGAACCGAAACTGCTGATCCTCGACGAGCCCACTGCCGGCGTGGACATCGAGATCCGCCGCTCCATGTGGGAATTCCTGGAGAAGATCAACGCCGAAGGCACCACCATCATTCTCACCACCCACTATCTGGAGGAGGCCGAGAACCTCTGCCGGCACATCGCCATCATCAACGAGGGCCAGCTCATCGA
>JALVBM010000245.1 GCA_027010665.1 Chromatiales bacterium | reverse complement strand
CCGCCGAGGCCGCAATAGCCCGCGGGATTGCGGGCCAGATACTGCTGGTGATAGGGCTCGGCATAATAGAATGCGGTCGCCTTGCGGATCTCCGTGGTGATCGGCCCGTAACCGGCCCGCGCCAGGGCTTCGCCATAGACCGACCGGGTCGCCTCGGCGGCTTCGCGCTGGGCCGCGTCGAACCAGTAGATGCCGGAACGGTACTGGGTGCCCACGTCGTTTCCCTGGCGCATGCCCTGGGTGGGATCATGCGCTTCCCAGAACACGCGCAGCAGATCGGTGTAGGCAATGCGTTGCGGATCGAACACCACCAGCACCACTTCGTTGTGGCCGGTGCGCCCCGTGCAGACTTCCTCGTAGGCGGGATTGGGCGTGTAGCCGCCGGCATAGCCCACGGCCGTGACATGAACGCCGGGCAATTCCCAGAAACGTTTCTCGGCGCCCCAGAAACAGCCCATGCCGAACATGGCCCGGACAAAACCGGCCGGAAACGGTGGGGTGAGCGCATGGCCGAGCACCACATGCCGTTCCGGGACCGGCATGGGACGATCACGCCCCGGCAGGGCTTCCTCGGCTGTGGGCAGGCGATGCTTGAAGGGATTCATGCACGAATGACCCATGGCTTGTCGCTGTCGTGGCGAGTGGCGTATTCTGGACCGAAGCAAGGCCGGGCACCACCCCGGTTCGGGAAAACGCCACCATGACCCGCAAGCTGGAATGCGAACTCGTCACCTGGGGCGCCGTGCGGCGTCTGGCCCTGCGCGTGGCGCGCACCATCCATGCCGACGGCTTCGCACCGGATCTGGTGGTGGCCATCGGCCGTGGCGGTTATGTGCCGGCCCGCCTGCTGTGCGACTGGCTGGATCTGACCGATCTGACGTCCATCCGTCTCGAGCACTATCGTGCCGGTTCCGACAAGCAGCCCGAGGCGGTGATCCGTTTTCCGCTGTGCTGCGACATCCCGCAACAACGGGTGTTGCTGGTGGACGATGTCAACGATACCGGCGATACCCTGCGCGCCGCCGTGGCACACCTGCGGGAACGCGGCGCCGCCGAGGTGCGCGTGGCCGTGCTGCACGACAAGCCGGGTTCCCGTTTCCGGGTCGACTACCGCGGGCAGCGGATCCGCGGCTGGCGCTGGCTGATCTACCCCTGGGCCGTGGCCGAGGACGTGCGCGGCTTTCTCGCCCGCCATGACGGTCCGCGCGAACCCGAGGCGGCCCGGCAATGGCTGGAGAGCCATTTCGGCATCCGTCTCGATCTCCGGCAACTGACCGACATCCTGCAACTGGCTCGCCCGGGGGATCCGGCATGACCGACATCGCCTGCGACATCGCCCATCCCGAACGGGCCGAGGCCGGCTGGCAGCGCATCGAATGGGCCTGGGCCGAGATGCCGGTGCTGCGCGCCCTGCACGATGAACTGGCCGACACCAAACCTCTGGCCGGCCTGCGGATCAGCGGCTGCCTGCACATCACCACCGAGACGGCCAACCTGGCCCGCGCCCTGCAGGCGGCCGGCGCCGATCTGGTGCTGTGCGCCAGCAACCCCCTGTCCACCCAGGACGACGTGGCCGCGGCGCTGGTGAAAAAGCTGCGCATTCCCGTCTTCGCCCGCCACGGCGAGGACACCGAAACCTATTACCGGCACATCGAGGCGGCCATCGCCCACGGGCCGCAGATCACGCTCGACGATGGCGCCGATCTGATCAGCACCCTGCACCGGAAACACCCGGACCGCCTGCCGCAACTGCTGGGCGGCACCGAAGAGACCACCACCGGCGTGATTCGCCTGCGGGCCATGGCCGCCGACGGCGCGCTGGGCTATCCGGTGATCGCGGTCAACGATGCCATGACCAAGCACCTGTTCGACAACCGCTACGGCACCGGCCAGAGTGCCCTGGACGGCGTGATCCGCGCCACCAACATCCTGCTGGCCGGCCGCACCTTCACGGTGGTCGGTTACGGCTGGTGCGGGCGGGGCATCGCCATGCGCGCCCGCGGGCACGGCGCCCACGTCATCGTCACCGAAGTGGCGCCCCTGCGCGCGCTGGAGGCGAGCATGGACGGCTATCGCGTCATGCCGCTCGAGGCGGCGGCCCGGGAATCCGACTTCATCGTGACCGCCACCGGCGACAAGCACGTGGTGGACGCCCGGCATCTGGCCGTGGCGAAGGATGGTTGCGTGCTGGCCAATGCCGGCCACTTCAACGTGGAGATCAACATCCCGGCCCTGGAAGCACTGGCCGAGCGCAAGACCCGGCCGCGGCCGAACGTCGAGGAATACCATCTGCGCGACGGACGCCGCCTGCGCCTGCTGGCCGAGGGCCGGCTGGTCAACCTGGCGGCGGCCGAAGGCCATCCCTCGGCGGTGATGGACATGAGCTTTGCCAACCAGATGCTGGCCGTGCGCCACCTGGCCGCGCACGGCCGGGAACTGCCGCCGGCGGTGCATGCCATGCCGCCGGAACTGGACGACGAAGTGGCCCGGCGCAAGCTGGCCGCCATGAGCGTGCGCATCGACGAACTGACGCCGGAACAGCAGCGCTATCTGGCCTCCTGGCAGGAAGGCACCTGATGTCGAATGCGGGTGTCGAACGCATGCTCGCCGACATCCGTACCGAAACGGCGCTCACGCGCCGCTGGCTCGGCCGCGACGAACTCGATCCGAAGGTCATGGACGCCATGGCCCGGGTGCCCCGGGATCGGTTCGTGCCGGAAGAATTGCGCGACCACGCCTGGGACAACGGCCCGCTGCCCATCGGCCACGGCCAGACCATCTCCCAGCCCTTCATCGTTGCCCTGATGACCGATCTGCTGGACATCCCGCCGGGCGCCCGCATCCTCGAGATCGGCACCGGCTCGGGCTACCAGACCGCCATCCTCGCCGAGCTGGCCGATCAGGTCTACACGGTGGAAGTGGTGCCGCCGCTGGGAAAGGCGGCGAAGCGCATCCTCGACGAACTGGGCTATGAAAACGTTCACTACCGCACTGCCGACGGTCATCTCGGCTGGCCGGAACACGCCCCCTACGATGGCATCATCGTCACCGCCGCCGCCCGCGAGGTGCCGGACGAACTGATCGAACAACTCAGGCCCGGCGGCCGCCTGGTGATCCCCGTCGGCCCGCCCTGGTCCACGCAACAGCTCATGCGCATCACGCGCGGTGAGGATGGCGAAGTGAAGCAGGAGGCGATTCTGCCGGTGGCGTTCGTGCCATTGGTCGAGGAAGGCGGCAACGATGAGGCACCGGAATCAGTGAAGTGAAATTTTTTGGATCAGGCGAACGGCAGAGCCAGGATTTTTGATCCCCTCACCCTGTCCCTCTCCCTGGGGGAGAGGGAACCCTTCGATTCGGTTTCGTTCAATATCGCTGCCTGTCGATGCTTCCTGAAGACGGCTGACATCGGCGGCGAAGGATTCGGGTGAGGAGACGAACGGGCGGCTGGCAAGTGCGCTGGCCGCTTCAACGATCCCCGGGTATTTGATCCCCTCACCCTGTCCCTCTCCCTGGGGGAGAGGGGACCCTACGATTCAGTGTTTCCAATTCCCCTGCCGGTCGGGCTTCCTGACGTCCGGACGGGATCCGGTCACGAAGGAAGCGGATGGCCGGCAAGCGCGTCGGGAAATCTTTTCCCAGCCACCCGCTACCCGCTCCCGGCTACCCATTACACCCGGGCCAGTTCCAGCCGGTGAT
>JALVBM010000244.1 GCA_027010665.1 Chromatiales bacterium | reverse complement strand
CCAGCTCGAACGCATCCTGGCAACGGAGGGTTTGTCGAAAGACGTCTACGAGATTGCGTCGCGGAGTCTGGAGGGGTGAGGCTTCGATTCAGTAGAGTCTGATTGACACGGAGGGCACGGAGACACGGAGGACACGGAGATGGTTGAAAATTGTTGGTCGGGCTTGAGCCCGACAGCATGCCTGAATCTGTCACTATTGTCGGACTCAAGCCCAGGTCCGACCTACAGAAATTCAAAAACAGATTTCTCCGTGTCCTCCGTGTCTCCGTGCCCTCCGTGTTCTTTCCAGCAACCTTTGACGATCACGCCGGCGATGCCACGTTCGCCTCGCCCGTGGCCTGAACCTTGAGGCTTTCGGCGAAGTCGAGCATGCGCTTGATGGACTTGCGCGCTTCGCGGCCCACTTCCGGGTCCACGTGGATTTCGTGCTCGGGGCCGTCCTGTTCGAGGGCTTCGGCCAGGTTGGTCAGGCCGTTCATGGCCATCCACGGGCAGTGGGCGCAGGAGCCGCAGGAGGCGGCCAGGCCGCCGGTGGGGGCTTCGATGAAGGTCTTGTCCGGGGCCACTTCCTTCATCTTGTAGAAGATCCCCCGATCGGTGGCGACGATGAAGACCTTGTTGGGCAGATCCTTCGCCGCCTGGATGATCTGGGTGGTGGAGCCCACCACGTCGGCCAGGGCGATGACGTCGGGCGGGGATTCGGGGTGTACCAGCACCGCCGCCTCGGGGTGTTCGGCCTTGAGCTTGCGCAGGGCATCGGCGCGGAATTCATCGTGGACGATGCACGAGCCTTGCCAGAGGATCATGTCGGCGCCGGTCACTTCTTCCACGTAGGCGCCCAGATAGCGGTCGGGTGCCCACAGGATCTTCTCGCCCCGGGCGTGCAGGTGCTCGACCACCTTCACCGCGATGCTGGAGGTCACCACCCAGTCGGCGCGGGCCTTCACCTCGGCGCTGGTGTTGGCGTAGACCACCACGGTGCGATCCGGATGTTGATCGCAGAAGGCGCTGAAGGCATCGGCCGGGCAGCTCAGATCCAGCGAGCACTCGGCCTGCAGTGTGGGCATCAGCACCCGCTTCTCGGGGTTGAGAATCTTGGCCGTCTCGCCCATGAAGCGTACCCCGGCCACCACGATGGTCTCGGCCGGGTGGGCGTGACCGAAGCGGGCCATCTCCAGCGAATCGGAGACACAGCCCCCCGTCTCGTCGGCCAGCGACTGCAGTTCCTCGTCCACGTAATAGTGGGCCACCAGCACCGCATTCCTTTCCTCGAGCAGGCGCTTGATGCGCGCGCGCAGGGCCTGCCGGGTGGCTTCGTCGAGTGTCGGGGCGGGTGGGGCGGTCCAGGCCTGCCGGCGGATGCGCTCGAGATCGACCTGGAGGGGGAGTTCGGCCTTTTCGGGAATCATGTCGCTGGGTTTCCGGATGCGAAAATTTGGAATCGATTCGACAGGTGGATGGGGACGTTTGAGTGTAAAACAAGCACTTGGCGTATCACTACCTGCCCCGAATGGATGCAAATTTAATGTATTTTGACAAAAAAGTCTTGTAAATTGATGTTTGTATTATAAAATCGATTGAAAACAACGAAAAATCTGGGGGAACCCCGGCGTGCAACACGAAAAAATCATCGACAAGATCGCCAAGTGTCTGCGCCTTTCCGACTCCGGCAACCCGAACGAGGCTGCCGCGGCGCTGCGCCAGGCGCGCCGGCTGATGGAAAAGTACCGGATTTCTGAAGCCGACGTGCGATTGGCCGATATACAGGAATCGGGCATCGATACGGGTACGGCCTACACGCCGCCGTTCTGGATGCTGGCGCTGGCCAATCTGGTGGCGGGTGCCTTCGATTGCCGGGTGATCCTGGCCCGGCGCTTCGGCTGCCGGCCGGAATACCGCTTCATCGGCCTGGGCCAGAGCGCCGAGATTGCCACCTACACCTTCCGGGTGCTGCTGCGCCAGCTCGAGCGTTCCCGCAAGCGTTTCGTGGCCGCGCTGGATGCCGTAGACGAGGAACGGGAGCGCCGCGGCGACGTGTTCGCCCAGGCCTGGCTGTTCCGGGTGGCCCGTACGGTCCGGACCTTTGCCGGTGATCCCCAGGTGGCGGAAACCGTGGCCGAGCACATCCAGCGCCGTTACGGCGAAGTGGACGAGATGAGCGCCACCCCCCGGGAGGCCGAACGGGCCGATTTCGAGGACATCCTGGAGGGCATCCGGGCGGCAGACGGGGTTTCCCTGTTCCATCCGGTTCGCCACCCGCATGCCCGGTTGCTGCCGGGGATCGAGCCGGCCTGAGCCGCCACACCTGTCGCTCCCGGTTCATGTATCATCACAGATTGCGTGTGGCGATTTGCCGCGCCAGGATGATGGGGAGTCATGTCGGCCTTTATCCGATACAAATTCCAGGGCGAAATCAAGGATGTTCCGTGCAAGTCGGTGCTGACCATCGGCCGTGACCGCAGCTCCGACATCGTCCTGCCCGATCTGCACGCCTCCCGCAATCACGCCATGATTCGCCGCTTCAGCTCCGGCGACTACTATCTCATCGACAGCGGCAGTTCCAACGGCACCTTCATCAACGGCACGCGCATCACCACGCCCCGCCAGCTCAAGGCCGGGGACCGCATTCGCATGGGCCACACCGAAATGGAATTTCACCAGACCGCCGAGGAAGCCATTTCACTGGATACCCTGTCGCTGCAGGACACGGTCATCTCCGACACCCCCGAGATCCGCCAGATCACCATCCTGGTGGCCGACATCCGCGGTTTCACCACCCTCTCCGAACAGGTCCACATCCGCACGCTCACCAAGCTGATGAACAGTTGGTTCCACCAGGTCTCGGACGCCATCCTCAAGCACGGGGGAACCGTGGACAAGTTCATCGGCGACTGCGTGTTCGCCCGTTGGGAATCGGAACGCGAGCAGGCGCGCACCGTGCTCATGGCGCTGTCGGCCGCCTCCCGGATCCACAAGGTCACGCGGGATCTGAACAAGACCTTCACCGAAGTCCCCGAGCCGATCCGGATCGGGGTGGGCATCAATACCGGCGCCGCCTCGGTCGGCGGACAGGACAATTCCGCCCTGGGGGATGCGGTGAACATCGCCTTCCGCCTCGAGAGCGCCACCAAGCTGCTCGGCACCGATGTCATTCTCAGCGAATGCGCCTACCGCTACCTGCCCGAGGAGTTCGTCGCCCCGCGGCGCAAGCACCTGCGCATCAAGGGCAAGCGGGATCCGGTGCGGATCTGCATGCTCGGTTTCGACGAGGTGGAACAGGTACTCGGCCAGCTCGAGGTGGTGGCCGCCGAATGAAGCCTCAACGCAGATAGATCTGCACGTCCTGCAGCAGATTTTCCATTTCCAGCTTGATGCGGTTGATGATGCGGGCGGCCTGCTCCGCGTAGGGCAGCTCGGCCGGCTCCGGCGGCTGGGCCTGCATCGCGGCCTGGCCCCGGGCGACCGTCGCCGCCTCCTCGTCGTCCACGAACTGGGCCAGATAGACATAGCTCTGGGCCAGGCTGCGGGCAATCTCGGGATCGGCATCCTGCAGGAAGGCCAGCAACCGGTGAATGGCGGCCATGATCTTCTCCGGCGGCGCCGGCAGGCACGAGCGGGGATGGGCGTAGGCCGCCACGTCCCGTTCCGCCAGCACATGCCCGTAGGCATTCACCAGTTGCTGGGCCGCTTCCAGATCGGGGGGCAGGCTCATG
>JALVBM010000243.1 GCA_027010665.1 Chromatiales bacterium | reverse complement strand
GGGTGTTTTCGCGCAGCAACGCACAAATCAGGTGTTAAATTCAAATATTGATATACGCCCACCCCTCCTGCTGCCGCTTGATGACCTCGTGCATGGCGGAACGGACGGTGCCGGCTTCGGGGATGAGTTTGATGTCCTTGCCCTGTCGGGCACGGTAACGGCGGATGGCGCGTTCGCAGGCGCGCAGGTCGAGATTGTCGTACTGGCGGGCCAGAGCCTGGAGCTTGCGGGTCAGGGGATCGTCGCGATCACTGAGGAGAGCGAGGCCGGGGCCATTGGTGACGATTTCGATTTGTACGGGGCGGCCTTCCTCGGCGGAGGCGCGCAGCAGGGCTTCGGTTTCCGCGAGCATGACCTGGTAACGATGGGTATCCCCGCTGTTTACGTGCAACATGAGGCGCCAGGGCTTGCCCTCGCTGGCTGTGCTGAAGTTGGCTGTACGGGCGATTTCGATCAGGCTGGGTGTCGGGTTGAACTGGTGATTGGCATACCAGCCGCCGAACACGCCGAAGAAGAACAGCAGGGATGCGGCGATGGCCGGTGTGAGCCAGTTGCGGGAACGCCGGGGGGGCTGTGTTGTGTCTACATCATGCCCGACGGTATAGGCCAGTTGAACCATGTCCTTGACCTTCTGCAACTGGCAGGCACGGTTGGCCAGATCCGGGTCCGAACGCAGTGCCTCCATCAGTTGCAGGCGATCCTGGGTGTCCAGCTCACCGTCCAGATAGGCATTCAGTTGTTCGTCGGATACGTGCTTGTTCATTACTTCACTCTCCGCAGCCGGTTTGGCGACTGGTGTTGTTCGGGCTGGAACTCGAGCAGCCTGCCAGCCAGGGTCTTGCGAGCCCGGCATAGCCGGCTCATGACCGTGCCAATGGGAATGTCGAGTACCTCGGCCACCTCCATGTAACTCAGACCTTCCAGATCGACCAGGGTGAGTACCTGGCACTGCCCAGCGGGTAGAGAGGCCACGGCGCTGCGCACCTTGTCGACGATGTTCTGCTGTTCGGCATAGTGGGAGGGTGTCATCTCCTCGATCAGCACCACGTTGTCGATGTCCTCGATTTCCCGCCGGCGTCGGAAGTGATCCCGCCAGCAGTTGTTGAGGATCGAGAACAGCCAGCTTTCGAAGGCTTCCGGATCCCGCAGTTGCTGTGCATTCTTCAGAGCCTTGAGCAGGGCTTCCTGAACCAGATCATCTGCCAGGTCCGGGTTGTGGCACCAGGAACAGGCCAGTCGGAACAGGCGAGGGCGAAACTCTTCGATTCGGCGTTTGAACGCACGGCGCTTCTGCAGCAGGGACAGCGGTGTCATGTCGGACCATCCAGACGACTCGGAAAGACACCGCAACTATAACGTCAGACGTCGCTGCCTGACAAAATATTCCAAGGGATGGTTGCAGATTATTATTTCATAAAATGCTAATAGATGAATGTGTAACGAAACATCAATGAGTTGTGTTGGATGTTGTCAGGGGTTATTGGCCTGTCTGTGTCATTTGCTGTCGCGTTACGTGCATGGCGAAAAATTTTTGCCTTTCGCTGGAATATTTTCGGAAATGGAGACGTCCTCCCTTCTGAGTGTCGGTCAAATCCATTGCCTGGCCGGCATCGAATAACAATACCGTTTCATCGAAACCGACGTGGAGGAAATCATGAGAATGGCATACCGATGGCTCGCCATGGTGCTGATGCTGGGACTCTCCCTCAGCAGCTTTACGGCTTCGGCCGCCGGCGAGTTCGCCGAACAGAAAATCGTTCTGCAGATCAGCGATCCGAATCCCTTCAAGCAGACCCTGGTCCTCAATGTGGCTGGCAACATTCTGCGCCACTATGGGCAGGACCGGGTCGCCATCGAGATTGTGGCCTTTGGTCCCGGCCTGCGCCTGCTGTTCGCCGAGAACGCCAACAAGGGCCGTATCCAGAGCCTGGTAGACAGTGGCGTGCGGTTCAGCGCCTGCAAGAACACGATCCGGAACATGGGCAAGAAACTCGGTCATCCGCCGGAGCTGAATCCCAATGCCGTGCCGGTCACGGCGGGAGTCGTCCGCATCGTGGACCTGATGGACAAGGGCTACAAGCTGATCAAGCCATAAGCAGGAAGTCGGAATCCGCGTTCCGATTTGTCGAAGAATCAATATGGGGAGTTTCAGAACAATGAAAACCACTTTCAAGAAGACACTGATTGCAGCCGGCGTGGCTGCGGTCATGGGAGGGATTGCCGGTCAGGCCCAGGCGGCCAACTGGTTGTTTTTACAGGGCACCGAACCGGAAGGTACGGCTGCTCGTGCAAAGGTTTGGGGTTTCATACAGGCGCAGTACCAGAAGGATTATAGTGATCCGAATGCATCTGGTGGCTATATACCGCCAAAGTTGATTGGTCCTGATCTCACCACTCAGGAGAGTTTCAATGTGTTTCGTGCGCGTGTTGGTGTGCGGGGTACCGGGTTTCCGCTTGATTCGAAGGTAAATTATTTTTTCCTCGTCGAATTCGGAAATAATGGTATTACGCAACCCGGTGGATCTTTTGCCAAGATTACCGATGCCAGTATCACCCTGAATCATATTAAAGGTGCGCGTATCCGTATGGGGCAGTTCAAGACACCCATGTCGGAAGAGGTCTATCAAGGGATAGCGATTTTCGATTATATCAACTTTACCTCGTATGCAGGTCAGCAGTTAATCGAACGCACGCCAAACCAAAGATATTCAAGCAACGTGGGCCCGCAGCCATTGCCAATGGACTTGTCGAATGGGGGGTTAACCCAGTTTGACAAATCCGTATCTGCGGCTCGTGACACTGGTATTCAGATCTTTGATACGTTCAAGGTGAAGAATTGGGAGCACAGCTATTCCGTCATGATCGGTAACGGTAATGGTTTGAACTATACCGATAACGACAATAATAAGGATACCTATCTTTACTTGTCGACGGAGTACGTGTTTTCACCGAAGGGTGGTCCGTTCCGGCCGGGTGTCAAAGCGTATGTTTGGAGTCAGTCTGGAAAGCGTTTGCTCGATAATACGAACGATTCCACTTATAACCCACAAGAACATGACCGCAAGCGTTATGGTATTGGATTTAAGTACTTGAAGAAACCGTACCGGATATCTGGCGAATATAACAAGGCTGAAGGAATGATCTTTGTTGGACCCCATAGTCCAACCTTCGACATGAACCCATCTGTTCCGCCAGGAAATGGTGAAGATGGGGAAGCGGACGGCTGGTATATCGACCTTGGGTGGTATATCCCCGGAACCAAGTGGGAACTCGACTTTCGTTATGACGAAATGCGCCGGCTGATTGACGATCCGTTTGAAACCAAGTGGAAGACATCGACCTTGGGGTTCCAGTATCATTTCAATCGGAAATCACGGCTTACAGTCAACTATGCAATTCGTGATGTTACCGCTGTCAATTATGGTTCAGGGGCAGGACCGAATGCCAACCTGGATGGAATTGGTGATCGGCTCGCACTGCAGTTGACACATATCTTCTAAATTTCTCCCAGTGGTCACCCCGGCTTCGGCCGGGGTCTTTTTAGCAGGGGAGGTGAAAAATGAGGGTTGATGGATAAGCCCCATATGGGAACAACAAACATCAGGGAAGTCGTTGAGGACGTTGACACGGGTTTCCGTGTCCTTGAGAAGGCCGCGCAAGCGGCCTTTTTGTTTTATGGCTGGTGTTGGTGCAATACGCTGTCGCTATTGCACCCT
>JALVBM010000242.1 GCA_027010665.1 Chromatiales bacterium | reverse complement strand
GCCGGTATATCCCGTGCCGCCGACAATCGCCGCCTGAATCATGTCGAAATCCACCTGCTGATTGGATGAGGGCCTGAACGGCACATGATAAATGCTGGAGAAACAATAGGAAAGACGGGATTTTTCGTGCCGCTTCGCAAAACCGGCGGATCGCGGGCAAGAAAAAAGCGGCCGCAGCCGCCTTGATCGAATCGTTATGGTTATGTTGTTGTGGTTGTGGCGAGTGGTTGCCCCCTGCGCTGAGACGATATTCGCCGAATCGCCCCACACCGGTCAAGTGAATTTTTTCACCGGACCCTGGCGCTGATGGCACGGCGTTTGCCGGGCCCCGTGCTACACTTGCGCGCCATGTATCGCCGCCATCTCCGCCGCGCCCATCGACGCCTGTTTTCCCGTCGCACCTGGCGGCTGCGGCTGGTGTTCTGGGGCGGGGCGCTGGCCGTGGGCGGGCTGGCCGCCGGATTCGCCCTCTTGGCCCGTTTCGCCGACGAGCGCTTCCGGGAACTGCACGCGGCCGAGCCCTGGCTGGCCTACGCCGTCACACCGCTGGCCCTTGCCGCTATTGCCTGGCTGACCCGCAAGGTGTTCACCGGCACCGAGGGCAGCGGCATCCCGCAGGCCATCGCCGCCATCTCCCTGCCCAGCCACGAGGTGCGCTCGCGGGTGCTGTCGCTGAAGGTGGCCTTTGGCAAGATCCTGCTCACCACCCTGGGCCTGGCCAGCGGGGCCTCCATCGGCCGCGAGGGTCCGACGGTGCACGTGGGCGCCTCCATCATGCACTCGCTGCGACGTCTCGCACCCTTTCGCGGCACCAGCATGAACCGCTCCCTGATCCTGGCCGGCGGGGCGGCCGGCATCTCGGCGGCCTTCAACACGCCGCTGGCCGGGGTGCTGTTCGCCATCGAGGAGATGAGCCAGTCCTACGAACACCGCACCACCGGCACGCTGGTGGTGAGCGTGGTGATGGCGGGGATCACGGCGCTGGTGATCCTCGGCAGCTATACCTATTTCGGCTCCACCAGCGCCGCCCTGCCCTTCTCGCCCATGGCCTGGCTGGCCGTGCCCGTCTGCGGCGTCGTCGGTGGCCTGCTGGGCGGCCTGTTCGCCACCTCGTTGATCGAGGGCACCCGGCGCATGGCCCCGGTGGCCCTGCGCTATCCGATCGGACTGGCGCTGGGTTGCGGCCTGCTGCTGTCCGCCATTGGCTACCTGTCGGGCGGCATGACCTACGGCACCGGCTACGAAGAAGCCCGGGCCCTGATCACCGGAGCCGAACCCCACGATCCGCTGTTTCCAATATACAAGCTGCTGGCCACGACCGTTTCCTACCTGTCCGGCATTCCCGGCGGGATCTTCGCCCCTTCCCTGTCGGTGGGCGCCGGCATCGGCGCGGATCTGGCCGGGCTGTTCCCGGGTGTGCCCTTCTCTGCCATCGTACTGCTGGGCATGGTGGGCTATTTCACCGGGGTGGTGCAGACGCCCATCACCGCCTTTGTGATTGTCATGGAGATGACCGACAATTCCCACATGCTGCTGCCGCTGATGGCCACGGCGCTCATCGCCCAGGGGATCTCGCACCTGGTCTGCCCGCGGCCCATCTACCGGGCGCTGGCCGACGCCTATCTGCAGAAGTCCGCCGCCTGATCCGACGAGGAGAAGCCCATGCTATGGCTCAAGGCCCTGCACATCGTCTTCATGGTCAGCTGGTTCGCCGGGCTGTTCTACCTGCCGCGCCTGTTCGTCTATCACGCCATGGCCGGGGATGCCGCCACCCGGGAGACCCTGGCGGTGATGGAACGCAAGCTGTACCGCTTCGTGACCCCCCTGCTGTGGCTGATGGTGGGCTTCGGCACCTGGCTCATCGTCGCCTACGGCATGGACTGGTTCCGCGCCCAGGGCTGGCTGCACCTGAAGCTGGTGCTGGTGACGATCCTCGTCGGCTACCACTTCTACTGCGGCA
>JALVBM010000241.1 GCA_027010665.1 Chromatiales bacterium | reverse complement strand
CTGATGGTGGGCTTCGGCACCTGGCTCATCGTCGCCTACGGCATGGACTGGTTCCGCGCCCAGGGCTGGCTGCACCTGAAGCTGGTGCTGGTGACGATCCTCGTCGGCTACCACTTCTACTGCGGCAGGGTGCTGCGGGACTTCGCGGCCGGTCGCAACACCCGCTCTCACGTGTTCTACCGCTGGTTCAACGAGATTCCGGTGCTGTTCCTGTTCGCCATCGTCATTCTGGCGGTGGTCCGGCCTTTCTAGCCTTTCATCTGCATTCCCTTCCCCTCATGTGAATCCCGTGGCAGGCATTCACACCGGATTAGTGTGTACTAACTACGGTTGATACGACCAGATAGCAACAGGAAATCGTCTGTACAAATTCTAAACGATAATGATTTGCATTTAGATGATTTTTACGATAGATTTCACGCACACAATTTCTCACCCAAACCAGACCATGTGGAGATAGACACGATGAAACGACGCAAGATCCCTGTCGCCCTGGGCTTCGCACTGGCACTGGCGAGCCCGCTGACCGCTGCCGCCGACGAGACCGAGGCCCTGAAGTCGGAGGTGGAACAGCTCAAGGCGCAGAACCGCATCATCATGGAGCGCCTCGAGGCGACCGCGGACATGCTCGAATCGATGCAGGGCGGCACACAGATGAGTGCAGCCGGCGCCAGTGGCGCCGGCCACGACCATGCCATGCTCGGCACCGGCACCACCATGCGCGATCGCACGTTCGGCATCCACGGCAGCACCGGCAACACCACCGTCGGTGGCTACGGCGAGCTGCACTACAACAACTGGACCAACAAGAGCAGCGATCCGACCGCCGAAGACGTGAAGGAAATCGACCTGCACCGCTTCATCCTGTTCATGGGTCACGAATTCACGGACAGGATCCGCTTCTGGTCGGAGCTGGAAGTGGAACACGCCTACATCAAGGACACGTCCAGCGGCTCGGCGCCGGGCGAAGTTTCCATCGAACAGGCGTTTCTGGAATTCGATCTGACGCCCGATCTGGCCGCCCGCGCGGGGGTGCTGCTGATCCCGGTCGGGTTCATCAACGAGACCCACGAGCCGCCAACCTTCTATGGCGTCGAGCGTCCCAACGTTGAGAAGTACATCATCCCCACCACCTGGCGTGAAGGGGGCGCCGGATTGACGGGCCGCTTCGGGCAGGGCTTCAGCTACGACGTGCTCGGCCACAGCGGGCTGATGGTCTCCGCTCCCGATTACAAGATCCGCGGCGGCCGCACCGGCGCGGGCGAGGCGCCGGCAGACGATCTGGCCGCCACCGCCCGCCTGAACTGGGCCGGCATGCCCGGCCTGCAACTGGGCGTGGCCGGCCAGTACCAGAGCGACATCACCCAGGGCACCGATCCCGCGGCCGGCTCGGCCACACTGCTCAGCGGCACGCTGGTGTGGCAGGTGAGCCGCTTCACCCTGCGCGGGCTGTACGCCACCTGGCGCCTGAGCGGCAATGGCCCCAAGCTCGTCGGCGCCGACGAACAGACCGGCTGGTATCTGGAGCCCTCGTGGCTGGTCACCCCCAAGCTGGGCGTGTTCGCCCGCTACAGCGAATGGGACAACTCGGTCAACTCGCCCTCCGGCCCGACCGACTATGCCCAGATCGACGCCGGCTTCAACTACTGGCCGCACGAGAACGTGGTGCTGAAGTTCAACTACCAGGATCAGAGCGCACCGACGGCCACCGCCGACGAATACGACGGCTTCAGTCTCGGCGTGGGCTACATGTTCTGAATCCGTCCGGAAACCTGTCGTGAACACGCCGGTCGCGTACAATGCGCGGCCGGCGTTTTCTGTCGAGAAACAAACCATGTGGAAAAACATCCTCTGCCTGCTCGGCCTGCTGGTGGCCTCGACGCTGTCGGCCAAGGGTGTCTATCAGACCCCGGACGCCTTTTTGAATGAGGCCTTCGACGGCCAGCCGCCGAAACCGGCCGTGATCTGGCTGACCGGCGAGACCGGCAAGGCCGTGGCCGGCATCCTGCAGCACAAGCCGAACCGGCTGCGCGTGCGCTACTGGGCCAGGGGCGCGCGCTCGGCCTGGATTCTCGAGGAAATCGGCAAGGAGAAACCGATTACCGTGGGTATCGTCATCGACGATGGCCGCATTCGTCGCATCCGGGTGCTGGCGTTTCGCGAAAGCCGTGGCGACGAGGTGCGCCATGCCTTCTTCACCCGCCAGTTCGAGAACGCCGCGCTCGAGAACGGAAACCGGCTGGATCGCAGCATCGACGGCATCTCCGGCGCGACCCTGTCGGTGCGCGCCCTGACCAAGCTGGCGCGGGTGGCGCTCTATCTGGACGGCCAGAGGCGCCGGCATGAGTCGTAGGCGGCGGCATCGTCTCAAGCTCAAGTCGCTGTACGTCTGGCATCGCTGGGTGGGGCTGGTCGCGGCCCTGTTCGTGATCGTGCTGGCGGTGACGGGCCTGGCGCTGAACCACACCGATGAACTGGAACTGGACACGCGCCATGTGCGAACAGCCTGGCTGCTGGACTGGTACGGCATCTCGCTGCCCGACGAAGTGCCCACCTGGCACGCGGGCGAGCACTGGATCAGCCAGTGGGATCGGCGCCTGTATCTCGACACCCGGGATCTGGGCGAACATTCCGACGGCCGGTTGCGTGGCGCCGTCGCCTGGAACGGCCTGCTGATCGTGGCCCTGGACCGTGCCCTGCTGCTCCTGACCGAGCGGGGCGAACTCGTCGAGAAACTGGCCGGAGGCGACCTGCCCGCCAGGTTGCAGGGAGCCGCGCTGGCGGGGGATCGCCCGGTGCTGTTCACCGAAGCGGGCCCGTATGCCGGCGATGACGATCTCGTTACCTGGCAGCCGCTGCCCGATGCCTCGGTATCCCCGACCGAACCCGCCGCGCTGCCGACCGAACTGGCCGGACGCATTGCCGCCCAATGGCGCGGCACCGGCCTGACGCTCGAACGGGTTGTCCTGG
>JALVBM010000240.1 GCA_027010665.1 Chromatiales bacterium | reverse complement strand
ACCTGGCAGCCGCTGCCCGATGCCTCGGTATCCCCGACCGAACCCGCCGCGCTGCCGACCGAACTGGCCGGACGCATTGCCGCCCAATGGCGCGGCACCGGCCTGACGCTCGAACGGGTTGTCCTGGATCTGCACAGCGGTCGCATCCTCGGCCAGGCCGGCGTGTATCTGATGGACGCCGCCGCCGTGTTGCTGCTGTTCCTGTCCCTGAGCGGCGGCGGGATCTGGATCGTGCGCACGGTGCGCAACCGCCAGCGCGGACGCAAGACCGGGCATCACGCCGCAAGGGACGTCACTGACCAGACGCGCAAGTAAAGGGTTACTCGAGATGTTTCGTTGTTCCATCCGGACCGGCCTCGGTCTGTGGTCTTTTCTGTTTCTGCTTTTACCGCTGCATGCCGACACGCCGCCCGAGCGGCACGGCAGTATTGAAATCGTCCAGCCCGGCATCCAGGTGCGGGGCGGGTTCACCCTCACCTGGCAACATGCCAGCGACCCGGCCGTTCGCGACGAAGCACTGGGTTCCTTCGACCTGGTATCGATCATGCCGTGGCGTGCGGGATACTGGACCCTGTATGTGGAAGGCAATCTCAGCCCCCGTTCACAGGGTATTCATGCCCTGCTTCCGGTCGCCAACGCCGATGCCGGCTCTGCGCTGGACCGCGACGGCAGGGGGCGCCTGCAGGTATCCGAGCTGCGTTACAGTCGCCGTTTTGGCAAGCGCCTGCTGAGCCTGGGACTGATCGATCCCACCGACATGCTCGACAACAGCGCCGTGGCCAACGACGAAACCCGGCAGTTCATCAATGCCAACCTGGTGAACAACCCCACCATCGCCTTTCCCGACTACACGCTGGGACTGTCGTGGCATCGGGATGTCGAACCCGACCGGTTGGACATAACCGTTTTCATGGGCAGCTCCCATGGCCTGGCCGACAATCCCGATGCCAGTTACAGCGAACTGGTGGACGTGACGGCGCCGGGCAAGGGCCTGTTCCTGGCGCTGGAAACCTACTGGACCGCACCGGGCTCGCTGTTGCGCCTGGGGGCCTGGATGAACAGCGCAGCATTCCCCCGCCTTGACACGACAAGCGGCACTGCCACGAATCACGGCCTGTATGCCGTGTTCGATTTTGCCCGGGACAACGTGCTGTGGATGCTGCGGGCGGGTCTGGCCAATCCTGCCGTCTCGCCGGGCGCTCGCTTCCTGTCGCTGGGCGCCAGCTGGCCGGTGTGGACCGCCGAGGCAGGGATGGGCGTCGCATGGGTCGGCCAGTCCCGCAAGGCGCTCGATCCCGACCTGAAGGACGAGCTGGACATGGAAGCCTGGCTGCGCCTGTCCCTGACGGAGAATCTCGAGATCACGCCATCGATCCAGTGGCTGCAGCATCCCGATCTGGATATCGGCTCCGGGCATGTGGCGGCGCGCTCCCGGGTTGCCACCCTGCGGCTGAACTACCTGTTCTGATCGGTTTGCATGCAGGCAAACGCTCCGCTTCATTCTCGTCCCGCCCGTGGGGGGAAACTTGTCCCGCCGACGGCCCGAAGCGGTGCTAGAATGAACATTCCTCCTTCGACCGCGTACCGGCTCATGGATCCGAAACAGGAACTCGTCCGCTACTATCGCTGGCTGCGCCAGTACGGTCTCAACGACTCCCACAGCGGCAACGCCTCGGTGCGTGATGGCGACAGCGTGTGGGTGACTCCGACCGGGGCCTGTGCCGACACCCTGGAAGCCGATGATCTGATCCGTTGCACCCTCGACACGCCCGGCGAGGGCGCCTCACTGGATGCGCCCCTGCATCTGGCGGTGTATCGCGCCGTGCCCGAGACCCGCGCCGTGCTGCACAGCCATGGGCCCCACACCGTCGGCCTGACCCTCGAGGGCGGGGACTACACGCCGGTGGACTTCGAGGGCCAGTACTACTTTCCCCGGGTGCCCGTGATCGACATCCCCTACGAACGCTACGTGGACGAAGCCCCGGCGAAGGTGGCCGCGGCCCTGGGCGACGCGCGCATCGCCGTGGTCCGGGGGCACGGGGTCTACGCCCATGCCGCCTCGCTCAACCTGGCCTACAAGTGGACCTGCTCCCTGGAACAGTCGGCCCGCACCGACTTCGTGGCGCGCCTGGCCCGCCGGCCGGCCTGAGCCCTGCACGCGGCCAGTCATGCCCGCCTTCCCGGCCCTTTCCCCGATGCAGCGCGCGCTCGTGCCGGTGCTGCTGGCGTTGTGGGCCAGTGGCGGCGTCAGCCTGTATCTGCTCGCCCGCGCCGGGCAAAACCTGTGGTGGCCACTGCTCGCCCTGCTGCTCGCCAGTCTGGTGATCGTTCTCGTCCTTCGCCATCGCCATCACGCGCAAGGCGCATCGGCAAACGCGGATTGGCTCGAGTCGGAACTGGCCGCCCGCAACCGGGAACTGGAACACAGCCACCGTCACTACCGGGATCTGGTGGAGAATACCAACAGCATCATCCTGCGCTGGGACACCCGCGGCATCGTCACCTTCATCAACCGTTACGGCCTGGACTTCTTCGGCTTCGACGAAGACGAGATCCTCGGCCGCAGCGTGATGGAAACCATCGTGCCCCGCACCGAGACCACCGGCCGGGATCTGCTCGACATGATCGAGGACATCACCCGCAATCCCCAGGACTACGTGCACAACGAAAACGAGAACATCAAGAAGAACGGCATGCGCGTGTGGGTAGCCTGGAACAACAAGGCGGTGGTGGACGAGAACGGCGATACCGTGGAGATCCTCTCCATCGGCAACGACATCACCGAGCGCAAGCTCTACGAGCAGCAGATCCACCAGCTCGCCCACTACGACTCCCTGACCGGCCTGCCCAATCGCATCCTGTTCCTGCACAAACTGGAAACGGCCCTGGCCGAGGCCGACCGTCACGGGCAGACCGTCACCCTGTTCTATCTGGATCTGGATCGTTTCAAGCCCATCAACGACTCCCTGGGCCACCACAACGGGGATCTGCTGCTGCAGCAACTGGCCGAACGGCTCAACGGCTGCATCCGGCGGGACGAGACCCTGGCGCGCATGGGCGGCGACGAGTTCACCGTAATTCTGGAACCGGAACCGGATCTGGAACGGGCCGAGCAGGCCGCCCGTCACGTGGCCGGCCACATGCTCAGCGTGATGAGCGAGCCGTTCGAACTCAACGGCCATCGCATCCATGTCAGTGGCAGCATCGGCATCGTCATCCATCCGCGCGACGGCCGCGACGCCCACGAACTCCTGCGCAATGCCGATACCGCCATGTACCAGGCCAAGCAGAGCCGGAACGCATTCCGTTTCTACGAGACGCGGATGAACGCCAGCAGCCTGCGTCGCCTGGAGCTGGAAGCGGAACTGCGCGAGGCCATTACCGCCGATGCGCTGGACATCCACTTTCAGCCCACCGTGCATCTCGCCTCCGGGCGGGTGGCCAGCCTGGAAGCGCTGATCCGCTGGCCCCATCCCCGTCTGGGCGAGATGGAGCCGGGCGACTTCGTTCCCGCCGCGGAGGAATCGGAGCTGATCGTCAGTCTCGGCGACTGGACCCTGCGCGAGGTGATGCAGCGCGGCCGCCAGTGGCAGACCGGCGGATCCCTGCCCGTGATCCTGGCGGTGAACCTGTCCATGCGCCAGTTCGAGCAGACCGGGCTGGTCGAACGGTTGCGGCAACTGTTCGAGGAGACCGGCCTGCCACCCGACCGGCTCGGCATCGAGATCACCGAAAGCACCGTGATGCAGGACACCCATCGCGCCCTGGACACCCTGCACCGGTTGCACGACATGGGCATCTGGCTCTACATCGACGACTTCGGTACCGGCTATTCCTCGCTGGCGCGGCTGCGGGAACTGCCCATTCACACGGTCAAGATCGATCAGCGTTTCGTCGCCGACATTCTCGAAGCCCCGCGCGAGGCGCGCATCATCGATGCCATCATCGCCATGGCCCACAACCTGGGCATCCGGGTGGTGGCCGAGGGCGTGGAGCATCCGGCCCAGCTCGAATACCTTCTCGCCCGAGGCTGCGACGGCGTGCAGGGCAACCTGCTGAGCGCGCCGGTCCCGCCCGAGCAGGTTCCCGAACTGCTGGCCCGGGACTTCCATTTCGGCTGAGCACCGGAAGCCGGCCCGGCCTGCCCCCATGACGGGGGTGATACAATCGGCTCATCTTGCCAACCCACGGACACGTCATGCCCCAGACCGCTACGCTTCCCGTCGTGATGTGCTTTGGCGGCCTCGACAGCACCGGCGGTGCCGGCCTGCAGGCCGACATCGAGGCCATCGCCAGCATGGGCGGCCACGCCGCGCCGGTGGCCACTGCCCTCACCGTGCAGGACACCCGTCAGGTGCTCGACTTCACACCGGTGGAGACCGCCCTGCTCATCGAACAGGCCCGCGCCGTGCTCGAGGACATGCCGGTATCGGTGTTCAAGATCGGCATGACCGGCCAGGTGGCCACCGTCGAGGCCATCCACTCCATCCTCGTGGACTACCCGGACATCCCCGTGGTGCTCGACCCGGTCCTGCGCGGCGGCGGCGGCGGCGCGCTGAGCGAAGACGCGGACGAACTGGGCGCCGCCCTCAAGGAACTGCTGTTTCCCCTCGCCACCGTGGCCACGCCCAACAGCGAGGAAGCGCGCCGGCTCGCGCCGGAGGCCGACAACCTGGAAGCCTGCGGCCAGGAACTGCTCGACACCGGCTGCCAGTTCGTGCTCCTGACCGGCACCCACGAGGACTCGGAGCACGTGGAGAACCGTCTGTTCGGCAACCGGCGCCTGCTGGAGACCTTTACCTGGGAGCGACTGCCCGAAAGCTATCACGGCTCCGGCTGCACCCTGGCCGCGGCCATCGCCGGCCTGCTCGGTCAGGGGCTGGAAGTGTTCACCGCCGTGCACGAGGCCCAGGAATACACCTGGGAAGCACTGCGCCAGGGCTATCGCTTAGGGATGGGCCAGTTCCTGCCCAACCGGCTGTTCTGGGCCCGCGAGGAAGAATGACCGTTCGCGATCCCCGCCTGCGGGGGCTGTACGCCATCACCGATCCCCGGCTGTGTGGCGACGAACTGCTGGCCATGGCCGAGGCGGCACTGAGCGGCGGCGCCCGCCTGCTCCAGTACCGCAACAAGCAGGCCGATCCGATCCGCCAGCGCGCCGAGGCCATTGCCCTGGCCGATCTGTGCCGCCAGCACGATGCCCTGTTCCTGGTCAATGACGATCCGCAACTGGCCCTGACCGCCGGCGCCGACGGCGTACACCTCGGCCAGTCCGACACCGGACTCGATGCCGCCCGCGAGTTGCTCGGGCCCGACGCCATCATCGGCATCACCTGCCACGCTGACCTCGAACTGGCCCGCCAGGCCCAGGCCCGCGGCGCCGGTTACGTCGCCTTCGGCCGCTTCTACCCCTCCCGCACCAAACCCGACGCCCCGCCCGCCAGCCTCGACGTACTGCGACGGGCGCGAACCGAACTCGAACTGCCAATCTGCGCCATCGGCGGCATCCTGCCGGAACACGTCCCGGAACTGCGCGAGGCCGGCGCGGATATGGTGGCGGTCATCCATGGTATATTTGGCGCCGCCGACGTCGCGGCCGCCGCACGGGCGTATACCGGGCAAGCTGTCTGGAAATAACACGGAGGGCACGGAGACACGGAGGACACGGAGAAAATTCTTTTGAAAGAGACAGGGGACATCAACGTGATGTCATCTGATCGCAACACCTTCGCAATAAACCAATATCTTGATCCTCCGTGCTCTCCGTGTCTCCGTGCCCTCCGTGTCACTTCCACCAACCCCGTTCATAACCACTCTCACTGTTGTGCCGACATAACCGAAGGAATCCGACATGACCCGCTCCCACGAACTGTTCATCGAAGCCCAGAAATACATCCCCGGTGGCGTCAATTCGCCGGTGCGCGCCTTCAAGGGCGTGGGCGGGGATCCGGTGTTCTTCGAGCGGGCAAAGGGGCCATATGTTTATGACGTGGATGGCCGGCAATACATCGACTACGTCGGCTCCTGGGGGCCGATGATTCTGGGGCATGCCCATGACGACGTGCTGGCCGCGGTGAAGGACACGATGGAGAAGGGCCTGAGCTTCGGCGCGCCCACCGAGCTGGAAACGCGGATGGCGAAGAAGGTCTGCGAGCTGGTGCCGTCCATCGAGCTGGTGCGCATGGTCAGTTCGGGCACCGAGGCAACCATGAGCGCCCTGCGCCTGGCGCGCGGTTATACCGGCCGCGACAAGATCGTGAAGTTCGAGGGCTGCTATCACGGCCATTCCGATTCGCTGCTGGTCAAGGCCGGCTCGGGTGCGCTGACGCTGGGCGTGCCCACCTCGCCGGGCGTGCCGGCCTCGCTGGCCGAACACACCCTGACCCTCACCTACAACGATGCCGAACAGGTGCGTGAGGTCTTCGGCCAGTTGGGCGAGCAGATCGCCGCCATCATCGTCGAACCGGTGGCCGGCAACATGAACTGCATTCCCCCGGCGCCGGGTTTTCTCGAAACCCTGCGCGCGGTCTGCGACGAATACGGCAGCGTGCTGATCTTCGACGAGGTGATGACCGGCTTTCGCGTGGGGCTGCACGGCGCCCAGGGCCGCTATGGCATCACCCCCGATCTGACCACGCTGGGCAAGGTGATCGGCGGCGGAATGCCGGTAGGCGCCTTCGGCGGCAAGCGCGCGATCATGGAACGGATCGCCCCGCTTGGCCCCGTGTATCAGGCCGGCACCCTGTCCGGCAATCCGGTGGCCATGGCGGCCGGTCTTGCCACGCTGGAACGCATCAGCGAACCCGGCTTCTTCGAGCGGCTGGCCGACAGGACTGCGGCGCTTGCTGAAGGTCTGCGCATGCATGCCAGGGCCAAGGGCATTCCGCTGACCACCAACGAGGTCGGCGGCATGTTCGGTTTCTTCTTCACGGAAAAGGATCGCATCACCCGTTTCGACGAAGTGGCTGCCTGCGATCAGGAACGCTTCAAGGCCTTCTTCCACGGCATGCTCGACGAAGGCGTGTATCTTGCCCCCTCCGCCTTCGAAGCCGGCTTCGTTTCCGCCGCCCATACCGACGAACACATCGGCGAGACGCTGGAAGCCGCGGATCGGGTCTTCGATCGTCTTAAGTGACGGATATCACACAAGGTTCTATGACTTGCGGACGGTTGACGCCCGTTTCGGGCGTCGACTATATTTCCTGAAAAGTTGTAAGTTAATTCAAGGAAAGGGCAACCCGTGCAATCCGGTTGGCTTGCGCAGGGGGAGAAAACCACAACAACGAACCTGCCCGTTCCGTGCCTTGACCTGCCTGCTGTTCGGGAGATCCAGCCATGCCCATCGTCCGCAAGCCCAACATTGGACGCATCGATCAAATCATCCGCTTTCTCATCAGCCTGGCGATGATCTACATCGGGTTCATCGATGACCGGCTCATCCCCGATCGCCTCTCGGCCACGATTCTCGGCATCTTCGGCATCGTCAACCTGATCGTCGCCTTCGTTCGCTATTGCCCGCTGTATGCCGTCACCGGCATCAACACCTATACCCAGCCCCGGCACGACTGAGCCATCCCGATGCGGCTCTCCAGCCAACTGCTCGGCGCCGTGGTGGGCGTCACCGTGCTGGCCCTGCTCGTCTATGGCGTGCTGGCCTACCTGCTCACCCAGAATGCCGACGAACAAAAGCGGCAGTTGCTGCTGGAGCAGATCGCCGGGGAAATCGTGGCCCGTCTGCCCGCCGATCCGGAGGCCGGCACACTGAACGAACT
>JALVBM010000239.1 GCA_027010665.1 Chromatiales bacterium | reverse complement strand
CGCTGCGGCTCGGCACCCTCTACGACACCAGCTTCAGCAAGGACACCGACTTTCTGATCAATTTCAGTTTCCAGTTGCTCGACAAGGCCTCGGGCACCTACACCCACCATTTCATCAGCACCCTGTCCTCCGAGATCCTGCCCGATCTGGATCTCGACCTCTCCCTGATCTGGGACCGGGTGCAGGATCCCCGCCCCGATGCCGAAGGCATCATTCCCCAGCAGGACGACTATCAGCTCGTCGTGGGCATCGGCTACGAATTCTGATACCGCGCCAGACGCGCCACGTCGGCCGGCCGATCCACGTCCCACAACACCGGCAGTTCGTGCCAGCTCACGCCGGCAGCACGCAGGCGCGTCCGGGTCTGCTCCAGCACCCGTTCGCTGCCCCAGTCGATGGCCGCGAACAGGTCCACCGGCCGCCGCCAGCCGACCAGCACGTAGCCGCCGTCTTCCGCCGGTCCCAACACCACGTCGTGCTCCGCCAGGCGCTCGATGGCCTGGCGCAGATAACCGGCATCCAGTCCCGGACAGTCGGTGCCGATCAGGATCACACGCCGCGCCGTCTCGAGGCCGGCGATCAGCGCGTGCTGCATGCGCTCGCCCAGATCCGCGCCCTGCTGGACGTGCCGGGAAACACCGGGCCAGTCCCGGAAAGCGGCATGATCGCAGTCGGGCGCGCACCACAACTGCACGGGCGCCAGTGCCGACCGTGTGGCCATGGCGAGCGTCCGCTGCAGCAGACGCGCCTGGAGCGCGGCCGCGCCGTCCGCGCCCAGGGCCGGGATCAGGCGGGTCTTCGCCTCACCGGGCACCGGGGCGCGGGCGAAGATCTGGATACCGGCATCGGGATAGCGGTACGTCATTCGTCGAACCGGCCGGGATAGTAGATCCGCGCAAGGCGTCCGGGCGGCACGCCGAGGAACCACGCCAGGCGCAGCGACCACATCAGCAGCACCGTGCGCAGGATGCCCTGCTCCTCCCAGCGCCGGCTGGACGTGATCACCGGCGCGCGCACGCAGGCCGGCCGGGAGAGGCGCTTCAGGCGCCGCGACAGTTCCAGATCCTCCATCAGGGGAACGTCGGGATACCCGCCCACCTGTTCGAAGACCGCGCGGCGCACGAAGATGGCCTGATCCCCGGTGGCCATGCCAGTGAGACAGGAACGCCAGTTCATCAGCCGTTCGATGATCCGCAACGGCCAGGCCCGGCCCGACAGGCGCACGTCGAAACGTCCCCAGACCGAGGTGCGCAGCGCCTGCGCAATATCGTTCAGGGCCGTCGCCGGCAGGCGCGTGTCGGCATGCAGGAACAGCAGCACCTCGCCCGTGGCGGCCGCAGCACCGGCATTCATCTGTCGCGCCCGCCCGGGCGGGCTGTGCAGGATTCGATCAACACGTCCCTGCGCCAGCCGCAGCGAATCATCACGGCTGCCGCCATCGACGAGCACGAGTTCGTGACCGGCCGCCCGCAAGTCCTGCAGGGCGGCCAGGCTGTCGGCCAGGGCGTCGCCCTCGTCGAGGACCGGCATGATGATGGACAGTTGCATGAATGACGCGACGAACGGAAAGGGATAACCAACGGGCCCGTCTTCCGGCTTACAGGCAAACGGCGCGGTTCACCATCGGCCGGCGAGTCCTGCCCGGTGGCCGGCCGATGTTCGTGATTTCCCCGCACCTGCAGGCGGCAATACCATCCGCGATGGTCTTCACTCCTCCTGCTTCGTCGAAGCAGGTTGATCGGTTGCCGAAGCCTGCGCCTTTTCCGGCTTGTACCACAGCCCGCCGCGGCTGAAGCACTGCCAGCCCCACTTCAGCCAGCCGAGCAGGGCGATCGCCAGCCACAGCGCCCAGGCCAGCATCAGGGTACGGTAGACCCACAGCGGCACGCTCACCACCCAAACCTCGGGCAGGGCATCGGCCACCCGATCCTGGTACCAGTTGAGCGAGGTGGCCGTGGAGCCGTTGCCACTGACGTGCATCTCCGGCAGACCCAGCAGTCCCTGGGAGATGGCGCCGAACAGGATCAGCAGGGCGATGACGGTGAGCAGGCCCAGCCCCGCCTGCATGGCATTGAAGATGCCGCCATCGATCTGCCGGGGTTCGAGACGCCCCCGCAGGCCGAGGGCAAACAGCCAGGCCACGACCATGGCGCTCATCCACAACGGCACCTGACTGAGACCGATCCCGAACAGGAACCAGGCGACGGTGCGCAGCGGCGTGAGCCGCACCCGCCCCAGTCCCACCGCCAACAGGGCGATGACCACGACCATGCCCCAGAACAGCACGGCCGGCCCCAGCCGCGGCCCGCCGGTAAACAGCACCCAGCGATCCCGCCCCAGTTCCAGGCGTGTGACGGCGTTGACGCTGGGCAGACCCGGCGTCAGCGGCTCGCTCACGTAACGGGGCCGAATGCCGTTCGGCGTGCGCCACTGCAGTTCCACGTTCATGGCCGCCGGCCGCAACGGGATGGCCACCTGGCGGCCCTGCTGACGCGCCGGCAGTTCGGTGCCGTCGACGCGCAGGGCCAGCAGCCGGGCATTCTCCGGCAGGTTCAGCGCATACTGCCCGCCCTGGCTGGAGCGCAGATTCAGGATCAGCAGGGTGTCGGTGGCCTGGCGGCCGGGGCGGATCACCCGCTCGCTGCCCACCAGCGTCAGGGTCGGGCCGGGCACGCCCACGGGCCGCGTCAGGTTCAGCGTGACCGTCTCACCGGGCCAGGGGCGCCATTCGATCAGGCGATTGTTGGCCGGATCGTGCCGGCGGATGGGCGGGATGCCTTCACTGGTCAGGTGCCATACCGGGCTGACGTCCACGCGCCACACGGCCATGCGATCGTCGGCATCCGGGGCGCGCAGGATGAGGGGCGAGTGCATGGCCAGCCGAGAGCGCCAGCGCACTTCCCGCTGCCGGGGCGCAAGACCGACGCGGACCGTCCCGTTCCGGACCACCAGTTCCTCGTCCAGCGGCGCTTCACCGTCGAGCAGGGAAACGTCGAGGACCACCGGCGTCCCCGGCGGCGAAATCCGGACCACCCGCGTCTCCACCTGCCATTCCAGGCCCAGGCGCAGCGTGCGCTCCACCCGCACGAAAGGTGGCAAGGGGCGGGGCGCCAGCGTCGTCTCCTGTCCGCCGGCCGGGGCCTGCAGCGGCCGCTTGCGATCCAGGCGCAACTGGCCCTCGGGATGGCCGTTCTCGTCCACCCCGGATATCGACCATTCGTCCGCCTGCGTGGTGACGTAACCGGGTTTCAGGGGCAGCGGCAGAACCAGGCTGTCCCCTTCCGACAGGGGCCCGATCAGGGTCACGGCATGACGACCCGGCGAGAGGCCGATCCACAGCCCCCCGCCCGGCTCGCGGTACAGCCGTGTCGCCACGCGCCCGTCCACCCGCACCTGGGCGGGCATCCAGGCCTGCGCGTCGGAGGGCAGGGGCACGGCCACGCTTTCGGCGGCGTGAATTTCCAGATCCAGGCGCAGTCGTCGCGCGCCGGCCTGCAGATCCATGCGCGCGATGTGGGCACAGGCGGGCAGACAGTCGGCCGGCGCCATCAGGCGTTTCTTCAGTTCCGCCAGGATGTCGGGCGGGGGCAGTTCCTTCACTTCCCCGGCCGTCACCGGCGGCGGCAGACTGCCCAGCAGGCCCAGCAACAGCAGGACCGATGCCGCCCGGGCCGCCTCCGGCCTCCAGCGGAAGAAGGCGCCACCACCCCGGGCCCGCAGGAACAGCATCCCGCCGAGCAGCACCACCAGCGCCACCCGCAACACCTTGAGGAAGCGATTGCCCAACGGCGGAATCAGGGTGAGCGAGAAGCGCTGGTCTCTGGCCACCGGTCCGCTCCATTGCAGCTCCACCTGCCGCCAGGTCCAGCGCGGCAGGCCCGGCCCGGTCTGGACCACCGCTTCCGGATCCACTTCCCGGATCACGCGCGCGCTGTCCGGAACCGGGACCTTGCTCCGGGCCAGCAATTCATGGGCCGGCTTTGCCGTGCGCCCGGCCTGCGCCTCCGCCGGCGACTCGGGGGCGCGGGTCGCCATGCTCGCCACGCTGCCCGGCCGTTCCAGTTGCAGATAGAACGCGGTGCGCAACTGCTCGACGGCGAAGGGAATGGTGATCAGGACCAGCGCCACGAAGGCCAGATCCCGATAGATGCGCAAAAGGCGCTGCATCTTCTCGTGGTGCACCACCCGCAGCAGGGCCATGGCCAGCAACAGATGGATCCAGACGAAACGGGGCGCCAGCGATTCGTGCCAGATCACCACCAGGGTGACCAGCGCCAGCAGGCCGATGCGCCAGCCCCAAAGTCGGTACACCGCCAGCGACAGGATCAGCACCAGGAACAGATCCAGCAGGGTCCAGCGGTGCAGCCAGGTGCCGGGGACGTTGTCCACGCCGGAGACGGCGAACAGTGTCCAGCCGGGCGGCAGATGCAGGGTGGTGCTGACCTGCTGAAAGTCGACGGCCCATCCGGTCACCGGCAGATCGTCCCGCCGGCCGGCGTAACGCGCCTCGGCCTCGAGCAGGAGATCCCCGCGACGCACCTCCACCCCCGGCCGATCGCTGTCGGGCAGGCGGGTGATGAAGCGCGGCTGCCCGTCCACCAGCACCCGCCCCAGATCCAGTTCCGGCAGGGTTTCCAGACGCCAGGTGCCGCCCAGGCTGCCCCGGATGCGATCCGCCACGGTATAGCCCGCGCCGTCGAAGTCCAGCCACAGGCTGCGATCGAGGCTGAGCCGATCCGGCGGCGGCTCGGCCTGACCGCGACGGATCACCTTCAGCCGCAGGCCCTCCTCGCCGCGCAGGCGATAGGCCGGCAGCTTCTGCCAGTCCGGCGGCAGGGTGGTCTGCCGGGGATCCACGCTCACGCCTTCCACCTCCACCAGCCGGATGTCGGGCTGGGCCTCGAACACCCAGATCTCCTCCGCCGGCCAGGGCGGCGGCGCGGCGCTGCGGGCGAAGGCGGTCTGATCCTCGAGGGTGCGGCTCTCCAGCCGGACGACCCAGGTTCCCGGCCGCAACTGCAGGCGCAATCGGCCATCGGGTTCGAGCCGCGCCGGCAGGGGACTGTCCAGGCGCAGGGGTACCGTCCGCGGCGGCAGAACCGGCCCCAGCACCTGTTCGCGCACCCGGCCCGAAACCTTGAACTCCATGCGGGTGACGATACGCTGGGGAATGTCGTCCACGAGGCGCCGCTGCACGGTCAGGGCCAGCGTGTCCTCCAGAGGCTGCTGGCGGCCCTGGCGCTTCAGCCACAGGCGACCGTCCTTGCCCAGCACCGGCGCCGTCACCGGCGCGCCCCGCAGGCGCAGACGCAACAGCCCGGTGTCGGCGGGCACGCGCAGGCGCTCTGGCAGTCGCCGCCAGAGCAGATCCCCCTCGATGCGATGCACGCCCGGATCGAGCCAGATCACCGGCCGGCCCGCCTGCGCCACCACCGCCGCCGGCTGCCCGTCGACCCGGACGTTCTGGGGCCACAGCCGGTCGTCGCCGGGCAGGATGACCGGGCTGCGACGATAGACCGTCCACTGCTGACGAAAGTGACCATTGTGATCGTCGAGATCCAGTTCCAGCACGCTGGGCCAGGCACAGCGCCGGCGCCTGGCATCGGAATAGAGGAAGGGGCAGGCGTGATCGGGAACCTCGTACAGCACCCAGTCCTGCCAGGGCCGGAGGGGTTCGGGTACTGCCTCGGGGGCGATGGGGCCGGCCTGCACCGGCAATGCCCAGAACAACAACCACCACCAGCCTGCCTGAAAGCGTCGCATGTTCCCTCCCTGTGCGAGTCCTGTTGTGGAAGACGGCCGCCTCGACGGTACCGGCACCGGGGCCGTCGCGCCTCCCTCAGCTTAGCAGCCCGTGTCCCCGGCGTCTCATTCGCTCAGGGCGCCGCCGCAACTGCTGCCCTGTCCGGCCGTGCAGCCGTAGCAGTGGTCGGCCACCACGATGGGGTTGTCGCGCAGCAGGCCCGGCTGCAGATCGCGCAGGTGCAGTCGCCGCTGTCCCGCAAGCCGCAACGGCAGCTCCAGCATCTGGTTGAAGTCACAGTCGTAGAGATGACCCTGCCAGTCCACGCTCACCAGGGTACGGCACATCACCGTTTCCAGGTTGGCGTCCTGGTGAGCCTCCTTGAGCAACTGCAGGTAGGCATCGAATTCGCCCTTCGACAGCAGCATGCTGCCGAAGCGCTTGATGGGCATGTTGGCCAGGGTCAGCAGTCGATCGAAGGTGATGCCGAAACGATCGCGCAGTTCGCGCCGGTAGTCGGCCTCGAGCTGACACTGGGGCGGCGGCAGGAAGGCACCGGTGGGGTTGTAGACCAGATTGAGTCGCCGCGCCGTATCGCCCTGGCCATAGCCGGCGGCATTGAGCCGGCGAATGCCCTCGATGCTGCCCTGAAAGACGCCCTGGCCCCGCTGGCCGTCCACGTTCTCTTCCAGATAGCAGGGCAGGGAGGCGAACACTTCCACTTCGTGTTCGGCCAGAAATTCGGCCAGATCGTCCTGATCCGGCTCGCACAGCACGGTGAGGTTGCAGCGATCCATGACGTGCACGCCCAGGCGGCGGGCCTCGCGCACCAGATACCGGAAATGGGGATTGAGCTCGGGCGCGCCACCGGTGAGATCCAGGATGCCGAGACGATTGCGCTGCAGACACGCGAGCACGTCATCCACCGTCTCGCGCGTCATGATCTCGGTGCGCTTCGGTCCGGCATCCACGTGGCAGTGCAGGCACTGCTGGTTGCACAGATAACCGAGATTGACCTGCAGGGTCTGCAGTTCGGCGCGGCGGATGGCGGGAAAGTCACCCGTCTGCAGATGGGGCAAGGTGGCCAGCATGATACGTCAGGACTCCTGGGTCAGTTGCGGGGCCGTCCGGCCGAGCAGGGCGGCCAGGTTGTGTTTCGAGACGCGCGCGATGCTTTCTTCCGAAAGCCGCCGCTCGTGGCGGAGCAGGTGTTCGATCAGGTGCGTCTCCCGATAGACGATCTGTTCCGGCAACGGATCGAAGGGCCGGCCGGTGGTGATGCGGGCGATCCAGCCGAGGTTCAGGCCGCGTCCGTCGTCGAGCACGATCATGTGCGGATAGAGCCGCCTGGCCGGATCGGGCGCGGGGAAGTCCAACACCTGCAGCAGGGTGGCGGGACGATTGCCCAGCGTCACCGTCATCTGGAAATCGTTGACCTTCACTTCCACCAGGTAGACCGGCTGCCCGACGGCGTCGCGCAAGCGGGCCAGTTGCCGATCGTATTCGGCCGAGGGCCACAGCCCGCCTTCGCAGAGATCGGTGGCCGCATCCAGCGGATAACGAATGGGTGCCTGTTCGCTCATGGTTCGTTCACGCTTCCGTCCGATGCAGGGCCAGCGCCAGAAACCCGCCCAGCGGCAGGCGGGCGAGCGGCAGGCGTTCCTCCAGTCGGCGGCCCATCACGCTGGCGCCGCTGCCGAAGATCCCGTAGCCGTGGACCACGCGCCGCGGTGCCGGCGCGAGCGTCCGGATCCAGCCCTGCACCTCACGCCACGTGTCCCAGCGGGCGCCACGATAACTGTCGGCACGGCGCTTGCGCCACCACAGCCAGCTCGGCCGGTGCAGCAAACCCAGGGCCACGCCGCGCCGGGCCACCCGCCACATCTCCGCCAGCGCCCGCGCCGGATCGGCGACGAAACAAAGACTGGTCACCGCCACGCAATAGTCGAAGGCGCCATCGGCGAACGGCAGCGCCTCGACCCGGCCTCGCAGAAAAGCGATCGCCCCGTCGCGCTGCCGGGCGAAGGCCAGCATCGCCGGATCGGGATCGAGCCCGATCACCGTCAGCCCCACCCGTGCAAACCGCCGGCTGAAATGGCCGGTGCCACAACCCACGTCGAGCAGGCCTTCCCCCGCCCCCGGCCGCAGCAACCGCCACAGCAGGTCGAATTCCCGGTTCGCGATCCAGCACCCCCGCGCGGTGTGGTACCAGGCTTCGTACGGGGCCGGATCGAATGGGGTTAATGTTTCGACCATCGGATAGCCATCTTCCTTGCATCATGCGCCAAATAGCACCGCCAGACATTAAACGTCTCATCATTATCCTGACTGAAATTTTCCGGTTACGACCTGTAGGAGCGGCGCAAGCCGCGACCCATACAGGGACGAGTGACGAGGACCGAGGAACGAGGAAAAACGGGGTAATTTGGCTCCGACTACCTCGCCACTCGGCCCTCGTCCCTCGGCCCTGTTCTGTCGCGGCTTGCGCCGCTCCTACATGAAATTTGCGTCAAAACAATTTTGAGACATTTATGAGTGTTCCGAAATACAGAACACTCTCTTGGCAATGCCTCCGAGTCCGGGCGTGTAAATCATCTGCAAATTGATACATGGAACAGCTCGATTTGCCTCAGCAACAGCCACCGCCCGGCGCCTCGTCATCCCCCGCATCGAACGGCAACCCCTTCCCGCACCCGGCGAAGATCCCGTAATGGGTCGTGCCATCGCCGATGAAATCGAAGTGTTCGCGGAAACGGGTCTCGTGCAGCATGCGCCAGGTGTTGCCGCATACGGGAAAGACGCGGCCGGTCTCGATCACGTGATGCTTGTCGAGCACGAAACGATCCGGATGGTGGGCGATGGTGCCGCGATAGATCACCGCCTGGCCGTAGTCCTCGCAGGCCGGCTCCAGCCCCTCCAGCTTGAACAGGCGGTAGGTGGCGGAGAAGAAGCGGATGTTGCCCACCTTGGCCCGCTGCTCGGTATCGTCCACCGCCAGCGGCCGATCGGTCACCAGGCGCGGATCGGCGAAGCCGCACTGCTTCGCCAGGTTCTCGAAGTCGTTCCAGTAGAGGGCGCCGCCCAGGCATTCGCCATAGAGCACGGGATCGTGACGCATCGCCTCCGGCACGCGGCGATCCGCATAGACGTCGGAGAAATAGAGTTCCCCGCCGGGCCGGAGCAGATCGAACACACCGCGCAGCACCGCCGCCTTGTCGGGCGACAGATTGATCACGCAGTTGGAGACCACCAGGTCGAAGCTGCCCGGCTCCAGATCGAGATCCGCCAGCGTCTCGATGTAGCCCTCGAGAAAGCGCGTATTGGGCCGGGCATAACCGAACCGCTCGGCGTGCCAGGCCTCGTGCTCCCGGGCCACGGCAAGCTGCTCCGCGGTCATGTCCACGCCCACCACCTCGCCCGACTCACCCACCAGCTTCGCCAGCAGGAACACGTCGCGCCCGCTGCCGCAGCCCAAATCCAGTACCCGCAGTCCCTCGAGCCGCTCCGGAATCACCAGGCCGCAACCGTAGTAGCGCGCCTGCACGTCCGGATGAATCTCCGCCAGCGCCGCGCGCACATGCCCGGGCATGGCGTCGGGGGTGCAACAGGCGTCGGTCTTCAGATCGGTGCTGGACTTGAGCACCTTGCCGTAATAGTCGCGGACCGTTTCATGTACACCCATGTTCTGCCTCTCCGGTTTCAGACGACAGCATACCCCCGTGCATTCCAGTCGGTCATCCCCTGCCTGACCACCTGCACGTCGGCGAAACCGTTGCGGGCCAGGATCTGCGCCGCCTTCGCCGAGCGGCGATCGGTGCGGCAGACGATGGCAATGGGGCGCTCCAGCCGTTCGGTGAGGCGGTCCAGTTGCGACGGCAGATCCTCCAGCGGAATGTTCACCGCGCCCGGGATGTGCCCCTGTTCGCCGGTGAAGTCCTCCGCGCTGCGCACGTCCAGCACCAGCAGATCGTCACCGGCATCGAGGCGAGCCTTCAGCGTTTCCACGTCCAGCATCGGTCCGCGGCGCACGATGGCAATCAGCCGCGGCAGGAAACCCACCACCGCCAGCAGCGCCAGGGCCAGCAGGATCTTCTGAATCAGGCCTGCCTCGCCGGCCAGCGCCTCGCGCCCCACGTAGCCCACATAGGTGTAGGCGATGGCGCCCGGCAACATGAACAGCCAGGAAGCGACCACGTATTCGAGGAAACGGATCCGGGTCAGCCCCAGCGCGTAGTTGAGCAGATTGAAGGGAAACAGCGGCACCAGCCGCACGAAGGCCACGAAACGCCAGCCCTCGTTCTCCACCCCTTCCTTGATCTGCTTGAGGCGGCCACCGATCTTGCGCTCCACCCAGTCGGCCGCAAGATAACGGGCCACCAGAAAGGCCAGCGCCGCCCCCAGCGTGGCGCCGGTGAGATTGATCAGTGTCCCCCACACCGGCCCGAACAGGGCCCCGCCGGCCAGGGTGAGCACCGAGCCGGGCAGGAAGAAGATCGTGCCCAGTGCATAGATCGTCATGAACAGCAGCGGCCCGGCGGCCCCCGCGTCCCGCACCCAGGCCTCGAGTGCGACGGCATCGAACCGATCTCGCCACATCACCGCCAGCACGATGCCGGCGATCAACCCGAGCAACAGAAGAATACGAAACAACTTGGCTCGCATAACGCTCTCCAGACCGTTTTTTGCTCTTGCTTGAAGGCAACCGGCTTTGGCCGGTTATACGCAATTCCTTGTCCCCTTCCCTGGGTCGTGTCGTGGGGGGTTGACGAATTACAGGAACTAGGAACTGGGAACTAGGAACTTGAAAAAGCTTTTGTCGGGTGGGCTTCGATAGTGCACGGGAATCGGATGGACAGGTATTGCATTTTCGAAGCACGAACAGGAACAATCGTCGTGAATCTTGAAAATTCCCTACTCCAAGATTTTTCTAGTTCCTAGTTCCTAGTTCCCAGTTCCTAGTTCCCAGTTCCTAGTTCCCAGTTCCTTGTTTGTCCCACTCCCGCCGATTGATCACATAGCCGGTGATCCGCCCGATGAACGGCAGCGCCAGCATGCCCGGCAGCCAGCTCACCAGCTTCGGATCACGGTACTTGTGGATGCCGATGATCATGCCCTCGTGACCGTCGCGCGGCTGATCACGGTATGTACCGAACAGGCGATCCCAGATCGAGAGGTTGAAGCCGAAATTGCTGTTGGCCTCGTCGTCGGCCACCGAGTGGTGGACCCGGTGCATGTCGGGGGTGACCACCAGCCAGCGCAGCACCCGATCCAGCCCGATGGGCAGGCGCACGTTGCCATGGTTGAACATGGCCATGACGTTGAGGATGATCTCGAAGATCACCACGGCCACCACCGGCGGGCCCAGCACCACGATGGTGGCGAACTTGATCAGCAGCGAGAGGATGATTTCGAGGGTGTGGAACCGGGCGCCGGTGGTCACATCGAAATCGGGATCGGCGTGGTGAACCCGGTGCAGGCGCCACAGCACCGGCACGGCATGCACCATCACGTGCTGCAGCCAGATGACGAAATCCATGGCGACGATGGCAATCACCACTGCCGGCCAGAAGGAGACCGGATAATAATGGAGCAGTCCCCAACCCTGCTCCGCCGCGAAGGCGGCCACGCCAACGGCAGCGGCAGGAAACAACAGGCGGGCCACGAAACTGTTGAAGAACACCAGCCCCAGATTGTTGAGCCAGCGCACCCCCTTGGAAACGGTGAGGGCCCGGCGGGGTGCGAGTACCTCCCAGAGCCCCATCAGGGCCAGCATGCCGAGGAAGAAACCCATGCGCAGCGGTTTCTCGTAGGTCATCACGAATTCGTCGAGGGTCATGGGTTCCAGCCTCCCGACCGGCATGCACCGGAACGGTCTATAATGGACAAGAGAGAATTTATATTCAATTAATTGCTTGAATAATAGAATAGACCAAGACCAAAAAATGTCAACCGGCACCTTCAAGCACGACCTGTTCAGCCAGTTCGCTCGCGTAGGCAAGGCGCTTGGCAACGCCAACCGCCTGGAATTGCTGGAGTTTCTTGCCCAGGGCGAGCGCAACGTGGAAGATCTGGCCCGGGTTTCGGGCCTTTCCGTGGCCAACACCTCCCAGCATCTGCAGCAGTTGCGCCAGGCCGGTCTGGTCACCACCCGCAAGCAGGGCCAGCACGTTTATTACAGCCTCACCGGGGACGACGTGGTGCAAATGCTGGGTTGTCTGCGCCGGGTGGCCGAACACCACGTGGCCGAAGTGGAGAAGCTGGTGAACACCTACCTGACAGTGAAAGACGATCTGGAACCGGTGCCGGCCGCAGAACTGCTGGATCGGGTGCGCCAGGGACTGGTCACCGTGATCGACGTGCGCCCACCGGAGGAATACGCAGCGGGCCACGTGCCCGGTGCCGTGAACATCCCCCTGTCCGAGCTGGAATCCCGCCTCCGGGAACTGGACCCGAACCAGGAAGTGGTCGCCTACTGCCGCGGCCCCCACTGCGTGCTGGCCTTCGATGCCGTGGAACGCCTGCGCAAAAAAGGCCTCAAGGCCCGCCGCCTCGAGGACGGCTATCCCGAATGGAAACTCATGGGCCTGCCGGTAGAAAGCGGCAATTCCGGCGAGAACGACGAATCCCGAACCGAACAGGAACCCGCCCCGTGAAATGGCTCGACCAGCTTGGCTGGCCCACCGTGATTCTCCTCGCCCTGCTCCTGGGCCTGGCTCCCTTCCGCCCCGAACCGCACGTGGTGGAAAAACTGCGCATGTTATTCGACGGCACCCTGCACCGGCCCATCGACATCTTCGATCTGATCCTGCACGGCGCGCCGTGGGTGGTGCTGGTGCTCAAGGGCCTTCGGGAAATGAAACGGCGGTAGAGACTCACTGCAAACGAAACCGATGTAGGAGCGGCGCAAGCCGCGATAACAAGGGACGAGGGACGAGGGACGAGGTTATCGCGGCTTGCGCCGCTCCTACATCAAAACCTCTGCACCTTCGCGTCTTTGCGTTAGGTTTTTTACTCCTTCAACCCCCGCACCATCTCCAGCAGCTTCGGATCGTCCCACGCCCGACCGCCGATGGCCTGGTAGACGATGCGGCCATCGGGATCGATGACGAAGGTGGTGGGCAACCCGCGCACCGGCCAGCGGTTGATGGTCTGGCCGTCCTGATCCAGCAGCA
>JALVBM010000238.1 GCA_027010665.1 Chromatiales bacterium | reverse complement strand
TCCGGCTGCTCACCATTCATCCCGGCGCGTGGAGCGACTCGTGTCCAACAGCAACATGATGGTTTTTGCGGGGAACGCCAACCCGCAACTGGCGCAGGACATCGTCGCGCGTCTGAACATGCCGCTGGGCAAGGCGGTGGTCGGCAAGTTCAGCGATGGCGAGGTGATGGTGGAGATCATGGAGAACGTCCGCGGCAAGGACGTTTTCATCGTGCAGCCCACCTGTGTGCCGACCAACGACAACCTGATGGAGTTGCTGGTGCTGGTGGATGCCATGCGCCGCTCCTCGGCCGCACGCATCACCGCGGTGGTGCCCTATTTCGGCTACGCCCGCCAGGATCGCCGGCCGCGTTCGGCGCGGGTGCCCATCACCGCCAAGGTGGTGGCCGACATGATCGTGGTGGCCGGCACCGACCGGGTGCTGACCGTGGATCTGCACGCCGATCAGATCCAGGGATTCTTCGACATACCGGTGGACAACGTGTATGCCTCGCCGATCCTGCTGGGCGACATCTGGCGCCAGAAGTATCCGGATCTGGTGGTGGTCTCGCCGGACGTGGGCGGGGTGGTGCGGGCCCGGGCGCTGGCCAAACGGCTGGACGACGCGGATCTGGCCATCATCGACAAGCGCCGGCCGCGGCCCAACGAGGCCAAGGTGATGAACATCATCGGCGACGTGGAAGGCCGCTCCTGCATCATCGTCGACGACCTTGTCGACACGGCCGGCACGTTGTGCCAGGCGGCCGCCGCGCTCAAGGAGCATGGCGCGCGCAAGGTGGTTGCCTATTGCACCCATCCGGTGCTGTCGGGCCCGGCGGTGGACAACATCAACAACTCGGTGCTCGACGAGCTGGTGGTCACCAATACCATCCCGCTCTCGGACGCCGCCCGCCAGTGTGGGCGCATCCGGCAACTGAGCATCGCCGAACTGCTGGCGGAGACCATGCGCCGCATCAGCAACGAGGAATCGGTCAGTTCACTGTTCGTGGACTGACGGATACACCGGCCCCGCGGGGCCGGCACGAACGGCGTCTGGTCGCGGACGCCGACGCGCCGGGGACGTCCCCGGCGTTTTCATCACTGCAATCAGGAGAAACATCATGAGCGAGAGCTTTGTCCTCGAAGCCGAGCCGAGAACCGACCTGGGGAAAGGTGCGAGCCGCCGCCTGCGTCGGACCGGCAAAATCCCCGCCGTCCTCTACGGCGGCGATCAGGATCCCGTTGCCCTGCAACTGGATCACGACAAGCTGCTGCACCAGCTGGACAACGAGGCCTTCTATTCCTCCATCCTCACCATCCGTCTCGGCGGCAAGGAGGAACAGGCCATCCTCAAGGATCTGCAACGCCTGCCCGGCAAGCCGCGCCTGCTGCATGCCGATTTCCAGCGTGTGAAGGCCGACGAGAAGATCCGTGTCCACGTGCCGCTGCACTTCGTCAACGAAGACACGGCCCCCGGCGTGAAGGCCGGTGGCATCGTCACCCACAACCTGGTGGAAGTTGAAGTTTCCTGTCTGCCCGGCAACCTGCCCGAGTTCATCGAAGTGGATCTGGGCAACCTGGAACTGGACCAGACCCTGCATCTGTCCGAGATCACGCTTCCCGAGGGCGTGACGCTGGTGGAGCTGGGGCATGGCGAAGGTCACGATCAGGCCGTGGTCACCATCCACCTGCCGCGTGGCGCCAGGGAAGCGGGGGAGGAAGGCGAAGAAGCGGCCGAGGAGGGCGGCGAGGAAGGCTGACGCCTTCCCGTCGTCTCCACGCAACCGGAACCGGCGTTGGCGGCTGTGCAGCTCATCGTTGGCCTGGGCAACCCCGGGCCGGAGTACGAGGCGACGCGTCACAACGCCGGTTTCTGGTTCGTGGACGCCGTGGCCCGGCGCTGGCATGGCCAGTTCCGTACGGAGAAGAAGTTTCACGGCGACGTGGCACGCGTGACCCTCGACGGGCACGAGGTCTGGCTGCTCAAGCCCGGAACCTTCATGAACCGCAGCGGTCAGTCGGTGCAGGCCATGGCCCGCTTCTATCGCATCGCACCGGAAGCCCTGCTGGTGGCCCACGACGAACTGGACCTGCCCCCGGGCACCGCCCGGCTCAAGCAGGGCGGTGGCCATGGCGGCCACAACGGCCTGCGTGACATCATCGACAAGCTCGGCACCCGCGACTTCCTGCGCCTGCGCCTCGGCATCGGCCACCCCGGCGACAGCCGCCAGGTGACCGGCTACGTGCTGAAGAAGCCTGGCCAGGATGAACGCATCGCCATCGAACAGGCCATCGACCGGTCCCTCGATGTCCTCCCCGACGTCATTGCCGGCAACCTGCAGGCGGCCATGAACCGCCTCCACGCCGGGCCATGAAGGGACGAGTGGCTAGGGACGAGTGGCGAGGAAAAACGGGGTGATTGGCTTCGAATGCCTCGGTATCCGTTACACGTTTCTTAGCCCTGTTGGTTGTGGCTCGTGCCGCTCCGACAGAGGGTGGCCTGCACATTGTTGCAGACTTGCGGCACAAAGCATTAGCGTAAACAGATTATGAGTGTCGGCCTGAAGGCCGACCTACATTACAAGATATCAGCTTAAACAAGCACGATCTGAACAGAAAATTTCCCGAGGTTCGGGCGGCCAGGTTTTCCTCGCCCCTCGTCCCTCGCCACTCGGACCTGATTTATTATGGGATTCAAATGCGGCATCGTCGGCCTTCCCAACGTGGGCAAGTCGACGCTCTTCAACGCCCTGACCAAGGCGGGTATCCAGGCGGAGAACTATCCGTTCTGCACCATCGAGCCCAACGTGGGGGTGGTGGCGGTGCCCGATCCGCGCCTCGACAGGCTGGCGGAAATCGTGCATCCGGAACGGGTCATCCCCACCACCATGGAGTTCGTGGACATCGCCGGCCTGGTGGCCGGTGCCTCGAAGGGCGAGGGGCTGGGCAACCAGTTCCTGGCCAACATCCGCGAGACCGACGCCATCGCCCAGGTGGTGCGCTGTTTCGAGAGCGACGACGTGGTGCACGTGGCCGGCAAGGTCAGCCCGCTGGACGACATCGAGGTGATCAACACCGAGCTGGCCCTGGCCGATCTGGAATCGGTGGACAAGGCCATCGCCAAGACTGCCAAGGTGGCCAAGTCCGGCGACAAGGACGCCCGCGCCCGCCTGGCCGTGCTGGAGAAGGTGCGCGAACATCTCGACGCCGGCGAGCCGGTGCGCACCCTGGGCCTGGACGAGGACGAACAGGCGATGATCCGCGATCTGTTCCTGCTCACCGTCAAACCCACCCTCTACATCGCCAACGTGGCCGAGGACGGCTTCGAAAACAATCCCCTGCTCGATGCCGTGCGCGAACACGCCGCAAAGGAGGGCGCGCCGGTGGTGGCCGTGTGCGCCGCCATCGAGGCCGAAATGGTCGAGCTGGACGACGAGGAGAAGACCGAGTTCCTGGCCGAGATGGGCCTGGAGGAACCGGGCCTGAACCGCGTGATCCGCGCCGGTTACGAATTGCTGGGCCTGCAGACCTACTTCACCGCCGGGGTCAAGGAAGTCCGCGCCTGGACCGTCCCCGTCGGCGCCACCGCCCCCCAGGCCGCCGGTGTCATCCACACCGACTTCGAAAAGGGCTTCATCCGCGCCGAAGTCATCGCCTACGACGACTTCATCGCCTGCGGCGGCGAGCAGGGCGCGAAGGAAGCCGGCAAGCTGCGCCTCGAGGGCAAGGATTACGTGGTGCAGGACGGCGACGTGATGCATTTTCGCTTCAACG
>JALVBM010000237.1 GCA_027010665.1 Chromatiales bacterium | reverse complement strand
TGTCCTCGAATTCCCGGGGCGTGGTGAAGCGGCCCTCGGTCACCACCGGGAAGGTCATCTCCACCGGTTCGCCGGTGGGTGACTGGCCGATCCGGCCGACGCCGAACTGCTGGTTCTGCTGGCTCACCGCGCGCTGGATGTCGGAGGGGGTGATGCCCAGGCTGGCCATGCGGTCGGGTTTGAGCCAGATGCGCATGGCCAGATCCGGCAAACCCATGATCTGGGCCTGGTTGGCGCCGGGCACGCGCTTGATGGCATCCAGCACGAAGACGTTGGCGTAGTTGCCCACGTACTGTTCGTCATAACGGCCGTCGGGCGAATAGATGCCAATCAGCATCAGAAAGCTGGAGGATCGCTTCTGCACCCGCACGCCGCCGGCGCGCACCGCGTCCGGAAGGTTGGGCAGGGCCAGGTTGACCCGGTTGTTGACCTGCACCTCGGCGGTGTCGGGATCGGTATCGATGGTGAAGAAGACTGTCAGCTCCATCTCCCCGGTGGCGGAGCTGGTGGACTGCATGTAGATCATGTTGTCCACGCCGTTGATCTGGGTCTCCAGCGGCGCGGCCACGGTGTTGGCCACGGTTTCGGCATCGGCGCCGGGATAGCTGGCGCTGACGGTGACCTGCACCGGCGCGATCTCCGGATACTGGGTGATGGGCAGCCCCGCCATGGCCACCAGCCCGGCGATGACCACCACGATGGACAGCACGCTGGCCAGGACTGGCCGGCGGATGAAGATGGCGGAGATCATGACGTTTCGCCGGTTTTCTCGCTGTCCGGTTCAATGATGCGCACCGGTACGCCGGCCTGCAGGCGCAGGGCGCCCTCGACCACGACCGTCTCGCCGTCTTTCAGGCCCTCGTCGACGAACCACAGCTTGCCGTACCAGGGACCGAGCTTGATCGGTCGCATCTCGGCCTTGCCCTCCTCATCCACCACCCAGACGAAACTGCCCTGGGCGCCCTGCTGCACGGCCTTCTGCGGCACCGTGATGGCGGCCGGGCGCACCGCGCCGTGCACCCGGGCGCGCACGAACTGGCCCGGCCGCAGGGTGTGCTCGGGGTTGGCCACTTCGGCGCGGATCAGGAAGGTGCCGGTCTCCTCCGACAGCGCGGCGTCGGCAAAGGTGATGCGGCCGCGGTGGGGATAGATGCTGCCGTCGGCCAGCACGATTTCCACTTCGAACTCGTGATTGGCCGGTTCGCGCAACCGGCCGGCGGCCACCTGCCGACGCAGGTTCAGGATCTGGTTCTCCGAGACACTGAACTCCACCCACATGGGTTCGAGCTGGGCCACATAGGTCAGCAGGCTGTCGGTGCCGGGCCCGATGTAGGCGCCTTCACGCTTGACGGCAAAGCTGGCCAGACCCGTCACCGGCGAACGGATCAGGGTATAGCCGAGATTGAGTTCGGCCTGGACCACCTTGGCCTGGGCCGCTTCCACCGCCGCGGCGGCCGTGCGATAGGTGCCTTCGGCGTCGTCGAGTTCCTTCTGCGCCACCGCGTTCTGGGCAGCCAGCGGCCGGATGCGTTTCAGGTTGGCCCGGGCCGTGGCCAGGCGGGCCTTCTGCTGGGCCAGTTCGGCCCGGGCGGCCTGCAACTGGGCCTCGAAGGGTTTGCGATCCATCTGGAACAGCGGCTGGCCGGCCTGGACGAAGTGCCCCTCCTCGTAGAGGCGCTTTTCCAGAAAGCCTTCCACCCGCGAGCGGATCTCCACCCGGCGGGAGCTTTCGGTCTTGGCCACATAGGTCATGACCACCGGCGTGTCGCGGGCCTCGATGCGAAAAACGGTGACATCGTATGCCGTCGGTGGGGTCTCGTCCGGTGCTTCGCTGCAGGCCCCGAGCAGGGCGGGCAGGAGCAGAAGAAAGAAGCCGGGGAGTCGGTGGATGCGGGTATGGAGGGGATTTTCCATGGGGAAAATGCAATCCTGTTTCTTGCGAATGTTCCTCCGCTTGACCCTGAGCGTCAAGCGGCGTCGAATGTACTACCATGAGTGGGGAATACCACTCAAACTTTGTCGTCGCCGGCCGCCATGAATACTGTACACCCGACTCCGCAGGTATCGCCGATTGATACAAGACCGTGGATGATGCAGAAACGGATTTGTGGCACGACGGCATACCCTCTGACGCAACCCGAAGGCTGATATCGAAAATGGGCGTTTCGCTTTCTTTCTGTCACCGGATCCGGTGCCTCTGGTTCGGAATCGTGCTCGGCGTCCTGTTGCTATCTCACGCGCAGGCCGAACCGGCGCTGATCTTTGGCCTCCTGCCCTCGGAGAGTGTGGCCACCAAGTTCCGGCGCTATGCGCCCCTGCGGGACTATCTGCAACAGCGGCTCGGTCGGGACGTGGTGCTGGAGACGGCGCGCAATTTCCGCGAGTTTCGGCGACGCACCCTCGTCGGGCGTTACGACTTCCTCGAAACCGCGCCGCATTTCGTGCCGGAAGCGGTCGACAGCGGCCAGTACACGGTCATCACCACCATCGTCCGGCCGCTGACGGCCGAAATCGTCGTTCACGCCGATTCGCCGTTCCGGCAGCCAGCCGATCTGGCCGGCACTATCGTGGCCACACCCTCACCCTCGGCCATCATCACCCGGCTCGGCAAGGAGACCCTGATTGCCGCCGGTCTGACTGGCGACCGTGCCCCCCGTTACGCGGTCTTTCCGACCCACAATGCCGCCTATGCCGCCGTACTGGGCAGAGCGGCCCAGGGTGCGCTGATTTCCGTGAACGTGTTCGACAAGGCCCGCCGCCAGGGCCAGCCGTTGCGCAGCATCGGGCACAGCCGGGCCATCCCCAACATGTCGATCCTCGCCGCCCGGCGTCTCGGATCGGAGCAAACGAAAAAGTTGCAACAGGTGCTGGTGAAGATGCGCGACGATCCGGCCGGCCGGCGGATCCTCAAGGAAATGGCCTATCCCGGCTACCGACCGGCCCGGGCAGAGGAATTCGAGAGCCTGCGTCCCTATCTCACGCCTCTGGCGCCATGAAAAAACCGGCCAGAGGCCGGTTTTTTCATGGGATCAAAGACGGGCGCCTATTGGCTCTGGCTCAGCATGTATTCGATGGCCGCCTTCACGGCTTCGTCGCTCAGGTTGGCGTTGCCGCCCTTTGGCGGCATGGCCTTGAAGCCGCCGATGGCGTGCTTGAGCAGGGTGTCCATGCCCTGGTCGATGCGCGGCTTCCAGGCAGCCTTGTCGCCCACCTTGGGTGCCCCGGCGGCGCCGGTGGCGTGGCAGGCCATGCAGGTCCCCTTGTAGACCGACTCGCCATCGACGGCCGCGGTCTCGGCCGCCGGCGCCGGTGCCGGCACACTGCCCACATTGACCTGGCCGACCGGCTTGATGCTCTCCTCGATGGCCTTCAGCACCATGGGATCCTGAACCGGCTGCTCGCTGCCGGCCAGGGCCGGCCCGGCCAGAACGGAAAGGGAAAGGATCAGGCTGCACGCAGCCCGGCTACCAGCGGAAGAAAGTGCGCTCACGGTCGTCTACCTCGAAAATGTTGGAAAATGCGGTCACCAGGACGGCAACCGCCCTGAAAAGCGTCCTCCGGACCCGATCCGGAGCGGCCGCAAGTATAGCCGGAAACCCCGCCGCCCGTCACCGGCTATGGACGCCGGCGCCGCCGAACGGTAAGCTACGCATCCGTTTTCACCACCCGAAAACCCATCCCGCGCCCGTAGCTCAGCTGGATAGAGCGTCGCCCTCCGGAGGCGAAGGTCAGAGGTTCGAATCCTCTCGGGCGCGCCAT
>JALVBM010000236.1 GCA_027010665.1 Chromatiales bacterium | reverse complement strand
TAGATGGGGATGATGCCCTGGTGCAGGGCGTCGATCTTGGCCTGATCGATGTCCACGCAGACCACGTGGCTGCCCCGCTCGGCGAAGCAGGTTCCGGTGACCAGGCCCACGTAGCCGGTTCCGACGACAACGACTTTCATGACGGGATTTCCTCGACAAATGAGCGCGAATTATACCCGAACCCCGCGGGCTTCACAGCAGCGCCCGGTCCATGGCCGCGACGACTGCCTCCGGCTCGGGGGGCTCGCCATCGGCCCGGAAGGCAATCTGGTGATTTCCCCAGCGTGGCCAGTAGCGAAAGGGCGGGGCACTGAAGAAGATGCACACGGTGGGCGTGCCCACGGCGATGCCCAGATGGCGGATGCCGGTATCGTTGGCCACCAGCAGGCGGGCGCCCTTGATGAGGGCAGCGTCGTTTTCGCCTGCAGGCTGCAGGACGACATTGCCCGGTGTTCCGGTACCATTGAGAATCTCCTCCGCCTGGGCCTGTTCCCAGTCGGCCAGGCCGGCGAGGATGACGTGCCGGTGATCCGGCCAGCGTTCGCTGGCCATGCAGATGAGCCGGGCAAAGTGCCCGGCCGGCCAGGACTTGGCAGGCGTGGAGGCGGTCGGAAAATAGACGACGGTTGGGGGTTTGGCCGGTTCGGCCACGACCGGCATGGCGAACTCCAGGGGCAGTTCATATTGAATGCCGAACGGGTGCAACTGTTCGAGAAACGTCTCGGCCTCGAAACGGAAAGCCGAGCGGGGAATGGCCATGTGATAGACCCACTTGTGCACGGAGCGGTACTGATAACCAATCTTGAAACGGGCGGGGGTCAGGCGACTGATGATGAAGGAACGCGTGCTGGCCGTGAGGTCGAAGAGCAGATCCTGCGGGCCGAGTTCGCGATAGGCCCGGTAGGTGGCCAGCCAGCCCTTGCGTTCCTTGCTGCCAGGTACCACGTGAATGCGATCGACCAGGTCTTCGGGGATACCCCGCTGGTAATGACTGATGACGCTGAATGTGATGCGGGCGTTCGGGAAGTGCCGGCGCAACAGCACGAGGAAGGGGCGCAGCAACAGCAAATCGCCAAAGGCGGCGTGCTTGATGACGGCGATGCGTTCGACCGCCTCGGGCGTCAGCGGGTCCAGTCGTTCGCGTGCCTGAGGATGCTGCCAGGTATCGGTTTCGTGCCAGAGTCTCATGCAGGAAAGGTCAGAGAAGTCGGCCGCATCATAGCACAGGCGCTTGTTCAGAGGCGGTGACCGACAGGTGCCGATCGATGGTCTCGAGCACATCCTCGACAGGGATCCGCGCCATGGTGCCGGGGTCGCGCACCCGTGTACCCCAGGGTACGTCATCCACGCTTTTGTGATAGCGGGCCTGGATGGCTTCGGGATAGCGGCTGACGACGAGTTCGGGATACCGGTAGGGTCGCGCCCGATCGGGATTGGTGGCGGCGAACAGGCTGACGACCGGCGTGCCGGTGGCGGTACCCATATGTGCCGGTCCCGAATCGGGCGCTACCAGCAGGCGGGCGTTGGCGATCAGGGCCAGCAGGGTTTTCAGATCGGTGCGGCCGATCAGGTTGGATGGCTGATGCCGGCACAGGCGTTTGATGGCCGCACCGGTCTCCCTTTCGATGGCCGAGTTACCGCCGGTGAGCAGCACCGGCAGGTTCCAGGTTTCCTGCAGATGATCGATCACGGCTGCATAACCTTCCGCTGTCCAGTTGCGATACGCATGGGACGAGCAGGGGCTGATGACTGCATAGGGGGATTGCGGTGCGAGTTCCGCGGCGCGTTGCCGGGCTGTCTCCGGAATGGGGATGTTCCATTCCAGCACCGGATCCGGGATCCCCAGGGTCCGGGGGAATTCCAGAAAGCTGTCCAGCACGTGCTGGCTTGGGACATGCGGGATCCGGGCGTTGGTAAACAGCCACTGCAGATCAGTGGCACGTTCGCGATCGAAGCCGAGGCGGATGTCGGCGGGAATGGCCAGGCTGGCGATCGATGCGCGCAGGGACATCTGCATGTGCAACAGGACATCGAAACGGCGACCGCGTAACCGGCGGCGCAGCTCACGTATGGCCTGCCAGCCCGCCTGCTTGTCGAAAATGATAAACTCCACGCCGGGGATGTCGCCGACCAGGGCGTGTTCCGTCTTGCCGATCACCCAGGTCAGCTTCGTGTCCGGCCAGGCGCTCTGCAGGGTGCGGATCACCGGCACGGCATGGCAGACATCGCCGATGGCCGACAACCGCAGCAGGCAAAGGGTGTCGGGCGGATTTTTCAGCGGCAGGGGTTTCACTTGGGCGTCAGGGAATTCAGGCAGGGCAATCGCTACATCCTATATGACGCGGATCTGATTGCAAGTCCGCAACAACTGGTGTTCGACGCCAGCGACTGGGCGGCACGCAGCGCCATCATCGGCTTTGCCGAGGGTCGCGGCACCACCTTTTTCGTGCAGCACGAGGGCCGGGATTTCGTGCTGCGTCATTATCTGCGGGGCGGCTTCATCGCCCGCGTGTCCGCCGATCGCTATGTCTGGTTGGGGCTCCGGCGCACGCGGGCGTTTCGCGAATGGCATCTGCTGGCCCGGATGCGCGAAATGAGCCTGCCGGTTCCCCAGCCGGCCGCAGCACGGGTGATACGTCGCGGCCTGTTCTATACCGCCGATCTCATGACCGTGCGCATCCCCGAGGCCACGACTCTGTCGGAACTGCTGACTCGGGAACCGCTGGCCGAAGGCTACTGGATCGCCCTCGGCAGTCTGCTGCTGCGCTTTCATGTCAGCGGCGTGTATCACGCCGATCTCAACGCCAACAATATCCTGCTCGACCGGGGGGGACGTTTCCATCTGATCGACTTCGATCGCGGCCGCCTGCGCCGGCCGGCGCGGCACTGGCAGGAAGCCAATCTGAACCGCCTGCGACGTTCCCTCGACAAGCTGGCAAATCGTTCCCCCGAATTTCATTTTAGCGAGGAAGACTGGGAGAACCTGCTCACCGGCTATCGTTCGGCCGGTCTGGCCTGAAGCGCGGCAGGCGGGCTTCCAGACGGTCCAGATAGCGATCGGCCATGTCGCCAAGTTCATCCGTCAGGGCCTTGCCCTGCCGGCCTAGGGCTTCGGCTTCTTCCGGGTTGGCGAGCAACTCGGCAATCGCTGTTTCGAGCTCTGAATCGTCCTTCACCTGACGTCCTGCGCCGCGCGCCTTCAGAAGCGCCGCTTCTTCGGCGAAGTTATCCATGTGCGGCCCGAACAGCACGGCCTTGCCGGCGAGCGCGGCCTCGAGCAGGTTCTGGCCGCCGAAGGGCTCAAGAGAGCCGCCCATGATGACGAAGCGGCTGCCGGCGATAAATGCCGGCAGTTCGCCAAAGGTGTCGGCCAGGTAAATCCGGGTCGTGTCGGTGATCGGCTCGTTGCGGCTGCGCACGGCGACGGGCAGGTCGAATTCGCGCAAATCGTCGAGGATGGTCTTCAGGCGCTTGGGATGACGCGGCACGATGATCAGCAGTTCTTCCCCGCCGAGTCGTTGCCAGATCGCGGCCAGGCGTCGCTCCTCGCCCGGCCGGGTGGAAGCGGCGAGAACATAGGGTCGGGGAGAAGCGAAGGGTGTCACCCCGTTCGCGGGCATGGCCGCAAACTTGAGATTGCCAATCACCTCGAGATGTTCGGCGGGAAAGGCCAGTTCGCGAAAGCGGGCCGCATCGGTTTCCGAGCGGGCCAGGATCGTGTGCACTGCTTCGAGGGTGCGGCCTAGGATGGGACGAAACCAGGTCGGGGCGCCGGTACTGCGC
>JALVBM010000235.1 GCA_027010665.1 Chromatiales bacterium | reverse complement strand
ACATTGAGCGCAAAGCGCTCAATGTTCCCGGGTAGCGTGGAATTCGATTTCCGGCCAGCGTTCCTCGGTGAGCTGGAGGTTGACCCGCGTCGGCGCCAGGTAGGTGAGGCTACCGCCGGCGTCGAGGGCCAGGTTGTCGCTGGCCTTTTTGCGGAACTCGGCCAGTTTCTTCTCGTCGTCGCAGGTCACCCAGCGGGCGGTCTGGACGTTGACGTTCTCGAAGCTGCACTCCACCCCGTACTCGTGCTTGAGGCGGAAGGCCACCACGTCGAACTGGAGCACACCCACGGCGCCCACGATCACGTCGTTGCGATCCAGCGGCCGGAAGACCTGGGTGGCGCCCTCCTCGCTGAGCTGGTCGAGCCCCTTCTGCAGGGCCTTCATCTTCAGCGGATCGCGCAGGCGCACGCGGCGGAACAGCTCCGGGGCGAAGTTGGGAATGCCGGTGAACTTGAGTTCCTCGCCCTGGGTGAAGGTATCGCCGATCTGGATGGTGCCGTGGTTGTGCAGGCCGATGATGTCGCCGGCCCAGGCCGTCTCCACGTGCTCGCGATCGGCGGCCATGAAGGTGATGGCATTGGCCACGCGCACGTCCTTGCCGATGCGCACCTGGCGCATCTTCATGCCCTTGTCGTAACGGCCCGAGACGATGCGCAGGAAAGCGATCCGGTCCCGGTGCTGGGGATCCATGTTCGCCTGAATCTTGAACACGAAACCGGAGAAGCTTTCCTCTTCGGGTTCGACCATGCGCGTGGTGGTCTCGCGCGGTTGCGGCGGCGGCGCCACCTCGACGAAGGTGTCGAGCAGTTCCTGGATGCCGAAGTTGTTGATGGCCGAGCCAAAGAAGACCGGCGTCTGCCTGCCGGCGAGGAAGGCCTCGAGATCGAATTCGTGCGAGGCACCGCGCACCAGCTCGATCTCCTCGCGCAGCTCGTCGGCCATGGGACCGAGTCGTTCGTCCAGCGCCGGGTTGTCCAGCCCTTCGATGACCTCGCCTTCCTGAATACCGCCACCGTGAGTGGGACTGAACAGGTGCACCTTGTCGTCGTGCAGGTGAAAGACGCCCTTGAAGCGCTTGCCCATGCCGATGGGCCAGGTGACGGGCGCGCACTGGATTTTCAGCACCTCCTCCACCTCGTCCATCAGTTCGATGGGATCCCGGCCTTCGCGGTCCAGCTTGTTGATGAAGGTGAGAATGGGCGTGTCGCGCAGGCGGCACACATCCATCAGCTTGATGGTCCGCTCCTCCACGCCCTTGGCGCAGTCGATGACCATCAGCGCCGAATCGACCGCGGTGAGGACGCGGTAGGTATCCTCGGAAAAGTCCTCGTGGCCCGGTGTGTCGAGCAGGTTGACGATGCGGCCGTTGTAGGGGAACTGCATCACCGCCGAGGTGACGGAGATGCCGCGCTGCTTTTCCAGTTCCATCCAGTCGGAGGTGGCATGACGATCCGCCTTGCGGCCCTTGACCGTGCCCGCCTGCTGGATGGCGCGCCCGAACAGCAGCAGCTTTTCCGTGACGGTGGTCTTGCCCGCATCGGGATGGGAGATGATGGCGAACGTGCGCCGGCGCTGGATTTCGTCGGTGAATTCGGACATGAAAGCGATCGGGAATACGGCAAAAAGACGGGTATTGTACCGGAATCTGGCGAATTTCGGGGCGGAATCAGATGGTTTGGTGCGTTGCTGCGCGAACACACCAACATATAAGGGCCGAGTGACGAGGGACGAGGGACGAGGGCCGAGGAAAACCGGGGGCGGGCTCCGACATGTAGGGTGCGTTCGCGAAGCAACGCACCGACATGATGGATAGCGGGAAAAACATGGACAGAACCATTTTCCCAGCTACCAGCCACCCTTCCCCGGCTACCGTATCAGTCGCGCAACCAATCGCGCCAGCGCTCGAAGCGGCGTGCGCCGACGGCACCCACGGCCGAGCGTGGCACCAGATCCACGGGGCCTGCGGTTTCCGCTTCGAGGGTGCCGTGATGGCCGCCGGCCTCGCTGAAGACCAGGCGGCCGGCGGCGTAGTCCCAGAGGTTCTGCCGGCCATGAACGTAGAGCTGCACGCGGTTCGCGGCCAGCCAGCACCAGTCGAGGGCCACGGAGCCGATACTGCGCTGGGAGGCGAAGGGCGGCTCGGTGGCGAGGCGGCAGGCAATCGGATTTGGCAGACGCTTGAGATCGGCGATGGCGAGGGTTCCGGCCAGTTCGCCGTCCGCATCGGCGAGCTCCAGCGGCTCTCCGTCCAGCCAGGCGCCCTCGTCCTTCACGGCAGTGAAGCACTCGTCACCAACAGGGTCGAGCACCAGACCCAGCACCACCTCGCCCTCCACGATGAGCGCCAGCGAGACGGCGAAGACGGGAAAGCCGCTGGCGAAGTTGCGGGTGCCGTCGAGGGGGTCGAGACACCAGACACCCTCACCCCCCGAACGCAGCCGGGCCTGCTGTTCTTCGGCCGTCATCTCCTCGCCGAGCAGTTGGCGCTTCGGCCAGCGGGATTGCAGCTCGTCGATGAGCCGCTGCTGCATGGCCAGATCCGCCTCGGTAATGAGGCTGCCATCGGCCTTATGGCGCGATCCTACCCGGCGAAAGCGCGAAAGAAGCTCCTCGGCGGCGGCCTGGCGAACCAGTGGCACGAGCACATCGAGATCGGCGCGGTACATGGGATTCCAGTCAGTCGTGGAGGCTGCGGGCCATGATCAGGGCGTCTTCCCGACCGTTGGGCGCGGGATAGTAGTCGGGACGCAGGCCCACCTCGTTGAAGCCGAGGCTGTGATAGAGGCCGATGGCCCGGGTATTCGAAGGCCGCACCTCGAGGAGCATGGTCTCGGCACCGGCCCGGCGGGCCTTGTGCAGCATCATGTTCATCATCAGGCGCCCCAGTCCCTGGCCCTGTTTCTGCGGATGCACACAGACGGTGAGCACGTGGGCCTCGTGCACGGCCAGTGACAGCACGCTGTAGGCCAGCAGGGTTTCGTCTTCCACGTAGACCTGGCAGTCGTAGCCCACCCGCAGGCAGTCGCGGAAGATGCCGCGGGTCCAGGGATAGTCGTAGATGGCCGTCTCGATGGCCATCACGGCATCGAGATCGCCGACCGTCATCGGCCGCACGCCACAGTAGCCCGACTCGAGCATGGCGCTCATGCGCCGGCCTCCTTGCGGGCTATGAAATCGCGGGCGAACTTGAGATCGATCCAGGCCTTGCGCTTCTCGCCGGGCGAGCGCAACAGGTAGGCGGGATGATAGGTCACGATCAACGGTGTGCCGGTGGGCTCCAGGGTGTGCAGCGTGCCGCGCAGGCGTCCCAGGCTGGTGCTCGTGTTCAGCAGCCGCTGGGCAGCGATGCGGCCGAGCGCCACGATCAGATCCGGCCGGATCAGTTCGATCTGGCGCCACAGGTAGGGTGTGCAGGCGGCCGCCTCCTCCGGCGAGGGATCGCGGTTGTTGGGGGGACGACACTTGAGGATGTTGGCGATGTACACGCTGCCCCGATCCCGGCCGATGGCCTCCAGCATGGCATCGAGCAGCTTGCCGGCCCGGCCGACGAAGGGCTCGCCCTGTCGATCCTCCTCGGCCCCCGGCGCCTCGCCCACGAACATCAGCCGCGCCTCGCGATTGCCGACCCCGAACACCGGCCTGGTGCGGGTGGCGTGCAGTTCGCAGCGGGTGCAATGGACCACGCGATCCTCGAGGGCAGTCCAGTCGAGGGTGGAGACATCACCGGCGGGCGTTTCGGCCGGGGATTCGACCGGCGAGGGCGCGGCAACCGGCGCCACGGGTGGTGGCGCC
>JALVBM010000234.1 GCA_027010665.1 Chromatiales bacterium | reverse complement strand
ATGTTCACGTGCCCGCCGCCAACGGTGTAGAGGGTGCCGGAACCGCAGCCGCTGCCCAGCTCCATGCCGATGCCGAACAGGAAGGCGCCCACCAGCACCGAGATGCCCACCGGGCCGAGGGCGGAACTGGCCTGCAAACCCGGCACGGCCTGGTCGATGACGGGGAAGAAGATGGCCGTGGTGACCATGAACAGCAACAACTGGGCACGCAGGCCGACGCTCTCGCGCTTGCGGATGAAGTTGCGCCAGACGCTGGAGAAGCCGAACGCGGCGTGCAGAAGGGTCACGCCGAGGCCAACGGCGATGAGGAACAGCAGGGCCTGACGGGTATCCACCATGGCCTGCAGCAGCAGGGCCAGAAAGAGAATGCCCAGGGTGGTCAGCAGCGCCACCGGAACCTCGGGGCGGCGGACCGAAACGGCCTGCGTCATGGTATCCCCCTGATTGTTGTTGTCGGTACGGGACAGGTCCAGAGTATGGCAAGGCCCCGGGGACTTCAAGGGCGCGGCACACGCCGCCGCAATCCGCGCAGATAGCCGCGCAGGGCCGTGCGCTCGAAGGCGTCCTGGCGCCACGGCCGGGCCGCAAGGCGCTGCCGGGCCTGCGCGGGCAGGACGTAACACCAGGCCCGCTGTTCCCGGCCGTGGGCGTCCCGCACCGTGACCGGCTGGCGGCGGTAGAATGCGTCCTCGTAGCGATCCAGGCGGGCGATCTCCGCCGGCGTGAGATCGCGATACAGCCGCCCCGCCACCGTGGCCCGCGGCTCGGGCACCACCGCCGGATAGACCTTGCCCCGCAAGCGATGGCGGCGATAGCCGGGCAGCTCGGCCGGCTCGCTGCGCGGCACGCGGCCGATCACCGCGCGCATCACCGCCGGCGTCATCAGGGTGCCATAGACGAACAGATCGGCCATCCCTGCAGTATGCCAGAACAGGCGACGGGCTCGACAGCCGGGCCCGGCTGTCGCACACTGCGCGGTTTCGCCACCACCAGCCATACACCATGACCGACGAGACCGAACTGCGACCGGGCCAGCGTGTTCTCAGCGATACCGAGCCGGAACTGGGCCTCGGCGTCGTCGAGGAAATCTCGCCGCGGCGGATCACGGTGGCCTTTCCGGCCAGCGAGGAACGGCGCACCTATGCCCTGCCCCATCCGCCGCTGCACCGCCTGCGCTTCTCGCCCGGCGATCGCATCACCCTGCGCGACGGCACCCGGTTGCAGGTCGAATCGGTCGCCGAAGCCGATGGCCTTCTGATCTATACGGGCCGCACGAGCGAGGGCGAACCACGCAGCGCATCGGAAGCGGAACTGGACGATCGCCTGCTCCTCAACCGGCCCCGGGACCGGCTGCTGGCCGGCCAGATCGACAGCGAGATCTGGTATCGCCTGCGGCGCGAGGGCCGCGAGGCCCAGGCCCGGCTGCTGCCCTCGCCGGTGCGCGGCCTGGTGGGCGCGCGCATCGATCTCATCCCCCACCAGATCTACATCGCCCACGAGGTGGCCAGCCGCCCCCTGCCGCGAGTCCTGCTGGCCGACGAGGTGGGGCTGGGCAAGACCATCGAGGCCGGGCTGATCCTCCATCACCTGGTGCTCGGCGGCCGCGTGCGCCGCGCCCTGATCCTGGTGCCGGACGCGCTGATCCACCAGTGGCTGGTGGAGATGCGCCATCGCTTCAATCTGCGCTTCGCCCTGTTCGACGCGGACCGCTGCGCCGCCTTCGACGACGAGGGCGACAACCCCTTCCAGAGCGAGCAGTTGATCCTGGCCAGCCTGGGCCTGTTCCTCGACGACCCGCGGCGACGCGAGCAGGCGCTCGCCAGCGAATGGGATCTGCTGGTGGTGGACGAAGCCCATCATCTGGAATGGACGCCCGACCAGCCGAGCGAGGCCTACCGCTTCGTCGAGGGCCTGGCGGCCGACACCCCCGGCGTGCTGCTGCTGACCGCCACGCCCGAACAGCTTGGCGCCGCCGGCCACTTCGCCCGCCTGCGGCTGCTCGATCCGCACCGCTTTCACGATCTGGATGCCTTCCTCGCCGAGGAGGAAGACTATCGCCCCGTGGCCCGCGCCGCCGCCGCGCTGCTCGACGAGCCGGTGCTGCCGGCCGATGCCCGGGATACCCTGTTGCAGGTCTTTGGCGACGATCCCGAGGCACAGGCATGGATCGCCACGGTGGCCGATGCCGGCGTTGACGTGGACCGCCGGGACGAGGCCCGCGAGCGGCTCCTGCAACGCCTGCTGGATCGCCACGGCACCGGCCGGGTGCTGTTTCGCAACACCCGCGAGGGCGTGAAGGGCTTTCCCCTGCGCGAGCTGCGCCCCACCCCGCTGGCCTGGCCGCAGGAATACGACGCCATCGAACGCTGCCTGCCCGATGCAAACGCCCGCGAGCGTTTCGCCGGTCAACTCGGGCGCCCCTGGCATCGGCTCATGCTCACGCCGGAGGTGATCTACCGTACCCTGCAACGGCTGGAAGTGCCGGAACTGGCGAACGCATCACCTTGGTGGCGATGCGATCCCCGCGTGGGCTTTCTGATCCGGACCCTGCGCGCCCTGCGGGGCGAAAAGGTGCTGGTGATCTGCGCCGATGCGCAGACGGCGGTGGATCTGGAACAGGTCCTGCGCCAGCGCGAGGGGCTGCGCGTGGCCGCCTTCCACGAGGGCATGCGCCTGCTCGAGCGGGATCGCGCCGCCGCCTGGTTCGCCGATCCCGAGGAAGGCGCCCAGGCGCTGATCTGCTCGGAGATCGGCAGCGAGGGGCGCAACTTCCAGTTCGCCCATCATCTGGTGCTGTTCGACCTGCCCGGCCATCCCGACGTGCTGGAGCAGCGCATCGGCCGCCTGGACCGGATCGGCCAGAAGGAGACCATCCGCCTGCACGTCCCCTGGCTGCAGGATTCCGCCCAGGCGGTGCTGTTCCCGTGGTATCACGAAGGGCTCAATGCCTTCCTCCGCACCTGTCCCGCCGGCCCCGGCGTGTACGCGGAACTGCGCGAACGGCTCGAGAACCTGCTCGGCCAGGTACACCCGACGGCCGAGGCGATCCGGGAACTGCTTGCGCAGACCCGCCCCGTGTTCGAACGCATCGACCGGCGCCTGAAGGAAGGGCGCGACCGGTTGCTGGAACTCAATGCCTACCGTCCCGAAATCGCCAGACCGCTGGTGGCGGCCATCCGCGAACAGGACGCCGATCCCTTCCTGTACGACTATCTCACCCGCCTGGCCGACGCCTTCGGCGTCGAAGTGGAGGAACACTCCCGCGACAACCTGATCCTGCGCCCCGGCGATCACATGCAGGTGCATCGCTTCCCCGAACTGGACGCCGAGGGCGCCACCCTCACCTTCGATCGCCATGCCGCGCTGATCCACGAGGATCGCCTGTTCGTCACCTGGGAGCATCCCATGGTCACCGGCGCGCTGGATCTGCTGCTGGAGAGCGAACGGGGCAACGCCACGCTCAGCGTGTGCAAGTTGCCGGGACTGTCCACCGGCAGCCTGCTGCTCGAATGCCACTTCCGCATCGACTGCGTGGCCCCGCCGGCCCTGCAGGTGTTCCGCTTCCTGCCTCCGGTCCTGCTGCACGTGCTGCTCGACGCCGAAGGCCGGGATCGCCGCAACGACTGGACCGACGACCAGCTCCGGGGCCTGCCGGTGGACCTCGGCCGCGACACCGTGCGCCAGATCATCGCCCGCTACCAGCGCCGCCTGCGCGAACTGTTCGAGAAAGCTGAACACCAGGCCACGGACGAACTGCCCGCCCACGTGCAGGCGGCGACGGAAAAGGTGCGTC
>JALVBM010000233.1 GCA_027010665.1 Chromatiales bacterium | reverse complement strand
CCGAGGATCAGGCACAGCGGCCGGGCACCGATTTCCTCGCGCAGGGAAGCCAGGGTATCCACCATGTAGGAAACCCCTTCCCGGTGGATCTCCCGCTCGTCGATCACGAAACCGGGCTGCCCGGCCACGGCCCGCTCGAGCATGGCCAGCCGCTGCTCGGCACTGGCCTGCGGCGCCTCCCGCAGGTTCGGCCGCCCCGCCGGGATAAAGCGCACCGCCTTCAGCCGCAGCGTCTCCATCACTTCCAGCGCCGGGCGCAGATGGCCGAAGTGAACGGGGTCGAAGGTTCCGCCGAAAATCCCGAGCATATCAGGGACGAGGAACTAGGGACGAGGAACCAGGAGAGGCATTGGACAATTCGGATCGATACATTGATTGGAAACGGGAAGATTTATGCTTCGAATTATTTGTCCAGACACGAAGATTGACTTTCAAAAACACCGATCTCGGTGAATATTGCACCCACTTCCGTTTTTCCTCGTTCCTAGACCCTAGTTCCCAGTTCCTAATTCCTGATATGCCCGTCACCGATGACGACATACTTCTGCGAGGTGAGTCCCTCCAGGCCGACGGGGCCGCGGACGTGGATCTTGTCGGTGCTGATCCCGATCTCGGCGCCGAGGCCGTATTCGAAGCCGTCGGCGAAGCGGGTGGAGGCGTTGACCATCACCGAGCTGGAATCCACCTCGGCGAGGAAGCGCCGGGCATGGGCCAGGTTCTCGGTCATGATGGACTCGGTGTGGCCGGAGCTGTGCCGATGGATGTGCTCCATGGCTGCGTCCAGATCGGGCACCACGCGGATGGACAGGATCGGCGCCAGGTATTCGGTGTCCCAGTCTTCCTCGGTGGCGGCCTTGATGTCCCGGAGAATCTCGCGGGTCTTTTCGCAGCCGCGCAGTTCCACCCCCTTTTCGGTGAACATCCGGCCCAGTTCCGGTAGCACGTCGGGGGCGATGGCCTCGTGCACCAGCAGGGTCTCCATGGCATTGCAGACGCCATAGCGGTGGGTCTTGGCGTTGAAGGCCACGGCGATGGCCTTGTCCCGATCGGCGGCGTCGTCGATGTAGACGTGGCAGATCCCGTGCAGGTGTTTGATCACCGGCACCCGGGCCTCGGCGCTGATCCGCTCGATCAGGCCCTTGCCGCCACGGGGCACGATCACGTCCACGTATTCGCTCATGGTGACGAGTTCGCCGACCGCGGCGCGATCGGTGGTCTCCACCACCTGCACGCAGTCCTGCGGCAGGCCGGCACTCTTGAGGCCGGCGTGGATGCACTCGGCAATGGCCTGGTTGGAGTGGGCCGCCTCGGAGCCGCCACGCAGAATGGCGGCGTTGCCCGACTTGAGGCACAGGGCCGCAGCGTCGGCGGTAACGTTGGGCCGCGACTCGTAGATGATGCCGATGACCCCCAGCGGCACGCGCATCCTGCCCACCTGGATGCCGGAGGGGCGGTATTTCATGTCGCTGATCTCGCCCACCGGATCGGGCAGCGCGGCGATCTGGCGCAGGCCCTCGGCCATGGCGGCGATGCGCTCGGGATTGAGTTCAAGGCGATCCAGCAGGGCGGCATCCAGCCCTTTCTCGGCACCGGCTTCCATGTCCTTGCGGTTGGCCTCCAGCAGGTCGCTCTCGGCCAGCAACAGGGCATCGGCGGCGGCCAGCAGGGCCGCGTTCTTCGGGCCCGTGGGGGTGCGGGCCAGCACCCGCGAGGCGGCCCGGGCCTGGCGGCCGAGCTGGTGCATGTAGGTTTTCACGTCCACGTTGGCGTCCATGGGAAATCCTCGGGTTCAGCCGGTGGCCCGGAACAGGGGGCGACCGGCGATCTTGAGCGTCAATTGTAACAACTCCGCCCACGGGCTGCCCGGGGCCTGGCCCTTGACGATACGCTCGATCTCCCCGGCCTGCCACAACAGTCCCTGCCAGCGGCGGGCCGGATAGCGCCGCAACGCCGCCTGGACCGGCCCCTTGCGCTTGTCCCAGATCCGGTGGGCCCTGAAGACGGCGGCCTGGGGCTGGTCCTCGGCCAGCGCCCGGCTCATGCCGGCCAGGGCGCGCAGTTCCCGCATCAGGGCCCAGAGCACCAGGTTGGCGGCCACGCCCTCGGCGCGCAGGCCGTGGAGCATGCGCGCGGCGCGGGCGGCATCGCCGGCCAGGGCGGTGTCCACCAGGCCAAAGACGTCGTAGCGGGCGCTGTCGGAGACGGCGGCGGCCACCTGGTCGGCATCCACCGGGCCGCCGCCGGTCAGCAGGCGCAGTTTTTCCAGCTCCTGATCCGCCGCCAGCAGGTTGCCCTCCACCCGATCGGCCAGCAGGGCCACCGCCTCGGGGGTCGGCGCCATGCCACGGCTGCGCATGCGCTGCTCGATCCAGTTCGGCAGCGCCGCGGCCTCCACCGGCCAGACCTGGATGACGGCCCCCGCCGCGTCGATGGCCTTGAACCACTTGGCGTTCTGCTGGGCCTTCTCCAGCTTGCCGGCGATGATCAGCAGCACCGTGTCCGGCGGCGGGTTGGCGCACCATTCGGCGAGGGTGCGACTGCCCTCGGTGCCAGGCTTGGCGGAGGGCAGGCGCAGCTCCACCAGGCGCCGCTCGGCGAACAGGGACAGGCTGTCGGCGGCCTGGGCGAGCCGTTGCCAGTCGAAACCGCTCTCGGCCCAGAACACCTCGCGGCTGGTGTGGCCGGCCGCCCTGGCGGCCGCGCGCACCGCGCCACTGGCCTCCTCGAGCTGGAAGGGCTCGTCGCCGGAGACGAGATAGACCGGCAGCAGTTGCCGCGCCAGGTGGCCGGACAGTTGCTCAGGACGCAGGCGCACCGGCGGGCTCCGGGTTGGACAGGCGCAGGGTGAGCTGGCGCAGCAGGCGGCCCACGGCGGCGCGGCGCATTTCCGCCTGCAGGCGCCGCTCCTCCTCGCCCTTGGCCAGGACCGCATCGGGATCGAAGCGGTACTGGCGGAACACGGTGAGGTTGCGGGCATCGAGCCGCGGCTTGCCGTCGGGCGAGTCGAGGCGGTAGCCGAGGGTGTATTTCAGCTCGTATTCCTGGGCACGGCCCTGGCTGTCCACGGACAGCACCCGGCGATCGAAGCGATCCGCGGTGATCACCAGCACGGCATCGGCGTTGGCGGCACCGGCGAGGGTGCCGCCGGCGGCGGGGATGGCGTCGCGCAGCACCCGCCACAGCGGGCCGTTCTCGGGGGTACCGGTGACTGCCAGCGCCCGCAGATCGGGCGGCAGCGCCGCGGCGCCGCGCAGATGGAACCCGCAGGCGGAAAGGGTCAGGGCGAGCAGCAGGAGGAGGATCCGGTTCACGCCCCTATTTGACCACGAAATTCACCAGCTTGCCCGGCACCACGATGATCTTGACGATAGTCCTGCCCTCGGTGAACCGCCGCACGTTCTCGTCTGCCAGGGCGATCTCCTCCACCCTGGCCTTGTCGGCGTCGGCCGGCACGTCGATGCGGGCGCGCAGCTTGCCGTTGACCTGCACCACGTACTGGACCGTGTCGCGCTGCATGGCCCGTTCGTCGGCCTCGGGCCAGGGGGCGTCGATGACCGGCTCGGCATGGCCCAGCTCGCGCCAAAGGACATGGCAGAGATGGGGCACGATGGGCGCGAGGATCAGCACCGCCGCCTCGAGCGCCTCGCGCACCACGGCCCGGTCCTGGGGCGTGGTCTCCTCGAAGCGCTGCAGCTCGTTGAGCAGTTCCATCACCTTGGCGATGGCGGTGTTGAAGGTGTAGCGCTCGCCGATGTCGGCGGTGCACTTGGCGATGGTCTCGTGGGTCTGGCGGCGCAATCCGGCCTGCCGGTCGTTCAGGGCCGAAACATCCAGTGGCGGCACTTCGCCTCCCTCGAGATGGGCATGGACCCGCTTCCACAGCCGGCGCAGGAAACGGTGGGCGCCTTCCACGCCCGCGTCCGACCATTCCAGCGACTGCTCGGGCGGCGCGGCGAACATCATGAACAGGCGCGCGGTATCGGCGCCGTAGCGCTCGACGAGTGCCTGGGGATCGACCGTGTTGCCCTTGGACTTGGACATCTTGCTGCCGTCCTTGAGCACCATGCCCTGGGTGAGCAGGCGGGTGAAGGGCTCGTCGCACTTCACCAGGCCCTCGTCGCGCAGCAGCTTGTTGAAGAAGCGGGCGTAGAGCAGGTGCAGGATGGCGTGCTCGATGCCGCCGATGTACTGATCCACCGGCAGCCAGTAGTCGGCCCGCTCGTCGAGCATGGCCTGGTCGTTGTCGGGGCAGGCGTAGCGGGCGTAGTACCAGGAGGACTCCATGAAGGTGTCGAAGGTATCGGTCTCGCGCCGCGCCTTGCGTCCGCACTCGGGGCAGGTGGTCTCATAGAACTCGGGCATGCGCGGCAGGGGCGAGCCCTGCTCGTCCAGGGTCACGTCCTCGGGCAGGACCACCGGCAGCTGGTCCTCCGGCACCGGCACGTCGCCGCACTTCTCGCAGTGGATCATGGGGATCGGCGCACCCCAGTAGCGCTGGCGGGAGATGCCCCAGTCGCGCAGGCGGTAGGTGGTCCGCCGGCCGCCGAGGTGCCGCGCCTCCAGCCAGCGGGCGATGGCCTCGAAGGCTTCCTCGGAAGTGAGTCCGGTGAACTCGCCCGAATCGATCAGGATGCCCTTGTCGGTGAAGGCCCCTTTGCCGAGATCCACTTCCACCGACTCGTCCTTCGGCGCGATCACCTGGCGGATGGGCAGGCCGTACTTGCGGGCGAACTCCCAGTCGCGCTGATCGTGGGCCGGCACCGCCATCACCGCACCCTCGCCATAGCCCATGAGCACGAAGTTGGCGATGAACACCGGCACCTTGTGGCCGGTGACGGGATGAATGGCCTTGAAGCCGGTGTCCATGCCCTTCTTCTCCATGGTCTCCAGCGTGGCCTCGGCCACCCCGGTGGCCTGGCACTCGCGCACGAATTCGGCCACGTTGGGGTGTGTCTCGGCCGCGGCCCGGGCCAGCGGGTGTTCGCAGGCCACCGCCACGTAGGTGACGCCCATAAGGGTGTCGGGACGGGTGGTGAAGACCTTGAGCTTCTCGTTCCGGCCCGCGATTTCGAACTGCACCTCCACCCCTTCGGAGCGGCCGATCCAGTTGCGCTGCATGGTCCTGACCTGCTCGGGCCAGCCCGCCAGCTTGTCCAGATCGGCCAGCAGCTCCTCGGCATAGGCGGTGATCTTCATGAACCACTGGGGAATGTCGCGCCGCTCCACCGGCGTGTCGCAACGCCAGCAGCGCCCGTCGATGACCTGCTCGTTGGCCAGCACGGTGAGATCGTGGGGGCACCAGTTGACCGGCGCCGTCTTGCGGTAGACCAGCCCCTTGCGATACAGGCGGGTGAACAGCCACTGTTCCCAGCGGTAGTAGTCGGGATCGCAGGTGGCGATCTCCCGCGCCCAGTCGTAGGCCAGGCCCAGGCGCTTGAGCTGTCCGCGCATGTAGTCGATGTTCTCGCGGGTCCATTTCGCCGGCGGAACGTTGTTCTGGATGGCGGCGTTCTCCGCCGGCAAGCCGAAGGCGTCCCAGCCCATGGGCTGCAGCACGTTCTTGCCCTGCATGCGCTGATAGCGGCTGATCACGTCGCCGATGGTGTAGTTGCGCACGTGGCCCATGTGCAGGCGCCCGCTGGGATAGGGGAACATGGACAGGCAGTAGAACTTGGTCTTCTGCGGATCCTCGATGGCGCGGAAACTGTCCTGTTCTTCCCAGAAACGCTGGGCCTCGGCCTCGATCTCGGCGGGATTGTAGTGTTCTTGCATGGGTGTCTTCTTCGGGTCTCGAAAGCGGCGGTCCGCCCGCCTGCCGGGCAGGACGCGGCGTGCAAGGATACCGCAGCCCCCCTCCCCCCTCAATCGGACTTGCAATCCCCGGAGGCTGCCACGATGATGAATGGCATCGAAATCCGTGAAGGACACCCGCCATGACCGACGATCGCCAGGACAAGCTGCTCCACGCCTACAACGAAATGCGCAAGGCTCTGAAGAAGGCCCTGCACGAAGCCGAGGAAAAGACCGCTGACACCCTGAAGGAAGCGTTCGAAAAAGCCGAGGAGAAGGCCAGCGAGCTGGGCGAGCTGACCAGGGAGGAAATCGAAAAACTGGGCGAATGGCTGCGCCGCGACTTCCGCGAGGCGGCCGAGGCATGGGAGAAGAACAAGGAAGACCTGGCCGCCTGGTGGGAGATGGACAAGGATCTCATCGAAGCCCAGCTTCTCGACTGGGTAGCCAAGGTGGCCGATCCGACCCTGGTGCAATGGGAGCTGCTGCGCGAGCAGGCCCGTTTCGGCGAATGGCACACCGGCGAGATCACCGGCCCCGGCGTGCTGATCTGCAAGAACTGCGGCGAGAAACTCACCTTCGACAAGCCGGGACACATCCCGCCCTGCCCGAAATGTCACGGGACGGTGTTCGAGAAGGTGTACGAATAAGCCTCGTGTAGGGTGCGATAGCGCAGCGTATCGCACCAAAGGATTGTGCCTTGAAACCACAATCTGCAACGGTGCGATACGCTGCGCTATCGCACCCTACAGGTTGTATTCGCCCGCAGCCCGCCCCCGGCTACGGAGTAACCATCCGGCCAGCACGGCCATCAGCATCAGCACGACCACCAGCGTATTGCCCGTGCGCATGTAGGGGGTGACGCCGGTGCGCGGCTGCACGGTACCGGAGAGGACGGCGGCCTCGAACTGGCGGGAACGGGCGAGAATGCGGGCGCGTTCGTCGATGATGGCGGAGATGCCGTTGGTGGTCACGCGCAGCATGGGGCGGGCGTTTTCGAGGGTGCGCATGCGGTTGATCTGCAGATGCTGGTGGGGGGCGAAGGAATCGCCGTACCAGGCGTTGTTGCTGCCGTTGATAAGCAGCGTGGATTCGGGCAGGAAGTCGAGCAGTTCCTCGCCGAAGGCGTCCTCGTAGCAGATGCTGGGGGCCAGTTTCTGGCCGGCTGCTTCAAGGGGCGGCTGATCCGGCGCACCGGCGGAGAAACCGGTCATGGGCAGGTTGAAGAAGTCGATGAGCGGTCGCAACACGCTGCCAAGGGGGATGTATTCGCCGAAGGGCACCAGATGGCGCTTGCGGTAGAACTGCGGCGGATCAGCAAGCACGGCGAGAGTGGTCCAGTAGCGGCCGGTTTCCCGATCCTCGATGGGCACGCCCACGATCAGCGTTGCCCCGTGTCGCTTGCCCTCTTCCGCCAGCGGCCGCAGATAGTCTGCCTCGAGGCGGTGATAGAACAGGGTCAGGGCGTTCTCGGGCCAGAGGATGAGATCATGGTCCCAGTTGTTGCGGGTCAGCTTCGCGTAGGTATCGAGCCGCAACTGCACCATCGCCGGATCCCACTTGGTGATCTGCGGCGCATTGCCCTGGACCAGCGCAACGCGCAGCGGCTCGCCCGCCGGTTGTGACCAGTTGACCATGCCGGCCAGCGCCGCCGTCACCCAAAGCAGTCCCAGTCCGACCAGGGCCAGGATCCGCGTGCGGCCGGCACGATGGACGGCAGCCACCAGCAGCGCGGCAGACAGGGCCGCTGCCCAGCCCACGCCATAGACCCCAAGCCAGGGCGCGAACCCCGCCAGCGGCAGATCGATCTGGCTGTAGCCCAGTTGCAGCCAGGTGAAACCGGTGAACAGCCAGCCGCGCAGCCATTCGACCAGCCCCCAGACCGCCGGCACCACCAGCACCAGCCAGCGCAGCCCATGCCGGTCGCGCAGACGCACGGCCAGCCAGCCGGCCAGGGCCGGATAGAGGGCAAGAAAGATCACCAGGATGGTGGTGAGCAGCACGGCCACGGGCACCGGGCTCTGGCCGACATCGTGGATGGCCACGTACACCCAGGAGACGCCCACGCCGAACAGGCCGAGTCCGAACAGGTATCCCTGGATCAGCGCCTGCCGCGGCGTGGCCTGCAACCACAGGCGAAACAGCACGGCCGGGGCCAGGAAGGCCAGCGGCAGCAGATTGAGCGGAGCAAAGGCGAGGGGCAGCAGGGCACCGGCGGCGAGGGCGAGCAGGCCCGCAGGAACCGGACGCACGCGCTCAGCCCTCGGCGGCCTGTTCGACCGGAGCGGCTTCCTCGGGTGCGCGGGTCACCTGCAGCAGGTGGATGCGACGATTGGAGGCGCGCAGGACCTTGAAAAGGAAGTCGCCGATGCGAACGGTCTCGCCGCGCTTGGGCATGTGCGCAAAGGCGTGCATGACCAGACCGCCGATGGTGTCGAACTCCTCGTCACTGTAGTCGGTGCCGAAGTGTTCGTTGAAGTCCTCGATGGGGGTCATGGCCTTGACGATGTACTCGCCGTTGCGATGCTCGAAGATGTAGACGTCGTCGGCGATGTCGTGCTCGTCCTCGATCTCGCCGACGATCTGCTCGAGCACGTCCTCGATGGTCACCAGGCCCGCCACGCCGCCGTACTCGTCCACCACAATGGCCATGTGGTTACGGCTGGCGCGGAATTCCTTGAGCAGCACGTTGAGGCGCTTGCTCTCGGGGATGAACACCGCCGGTCGCAGGATGTCGCGCAACTTGAAGCGCTGCTCGTCATCGTGCAGGAACAGGGGCAGCAGATCCTTGGCCAGCAGGATCCCAACGACTTCGTCACGGTTCTCGCCCACCGCCGGAAAACGGGAGTGGGCCGAATCCACCACGATGCGCAGGATGTCCCGCAGATCGGCGTCGCGCTCGACGACCACCATCTGCGAACGGGGAATCATGATCTCCCGTACCTGCATTTCCGAGACCCCGAGCACCCCCTCGATCATGGCCAGGGCGTCGTTGTCGATGACATGGTTTCGCGCGGCTTCGTGGAGGGCTTCGAGAAGCTGTTCGCGGGTCTTGAGTTCGCCCTTGAGGGCGTGACCCAGCCGTTCCAGCCAGCCGCGCCTGGGACTGTCGTCGTTGTCGTTCATGAGGCTTCGGAGAGTTGATAGGGATTGGGGAAACCGAGCGCGTCGAGGATGGCCACTTCGCGGCCTTCCATGCGTTCGGCCTCGGCTTCGGTCAGGTGATCGTGGCCCAGCAGATGCAGGGTGCCGTGGACGACGAGATGGGCCCAGTGGGCCGTTTCGGCCTTGCCCTGTTCGGCCGCCTCGCGGCGCACCACCGGCGCGGCGATGACCAGATCGCCGAGCAGTTCGGTCTCGACGCCGGGCGGGGCCTCGAAGGGGAAGGCGAGCACGTTGGTCGGCCGATCCTTGTGCCGGTAGCGGCGATTCAGTTCGGTGATCTCGGCCTCGTCCACGATGCGCACGGTCAGCTCCGCATCGGCAGCATGGCCTTCGGCCTGCAGGGTCGCGGTCACCCAGCGGCGTATGTCCGCCTCGTCGGGGCCGTCGGCCACGACGCGCTGCACGTCCACCGTCACGCTCACCGGCCCGGCTCCTCGCTGGCCTCGTAGGCGGTGACGATGCGCTGGACCAGGGGATGCCGCACCACGTCGCGGGCATTGAAGAAGGTGAAGGTGATGCCTTCCACGTCCTTGAGCACCTCGATCACGTGGCGCAGACCCGAGGCCTGGCCGCGGGGCAGATCCACCTGGGTCACGTCGCCCGTGACCACCACCTTGGAGCCGAAACCGATGCGGGTGAGAAACATCTTCATCTGCTCGACGGTGGTGTTCTGGGCCTCGTCGAGGATCACGAAGGACTCGTTGAGGGTGCGCCCGCGCATGTAGGCCAGCGGCGCCACTTCGATGACGTTGCGCTCCATCAACCGCGCCACCTGCTCGAAGCCCAGCATTTCGTAGAGGGCGTCGTAGAGGGGCCGCAGGTAGGGATCGATCTTCTGGGCCAGATCGCCGGGCAGGAAGCCCAGCCGCTCGCCCGACTCCACCGCCGGGCGGGTGAGCACGATGCGCCGCACCGTCTCCCGCTCCAGGGCGTCCACCGCCGAGGCCACCGCCAGGTAGGTCTTGCCCGTGCCCGCCGGGCCGACGCCGAAGCTGAGATCGCCCTCGGCGATGTTGCGCAAATACTGCTTCTGGTGCGGTCCGCGGCCGCGCACGGCGCCACGGCGGGTCTGGATGATCACCTCGTCGGGTGGGGTGATGTCGGCCACCAGGGCCTCGACCCCCGATTCCTGCAGATGCAGGTTGACCCGGGCGGGATTGAGGGTGCGGGTTTCGGTCTCGGCATAGAGATCCCGCAGCACTTCCTCGGCGGCCCGCACCGAGCGGGAATCGCCGATCACGCGAAAGGCATTGCCGCGGTTGTTGACCTCCACGCCCAGGCGGCGCTCGATCTGCCGCAGGTGCTCGTCGAACTGGCCGCACAGGTTGGCCAGCCGTTCGTTGTCGGCGGGCTCCAGGACGATGTCGGTAGAAAAGGCAGTGGTGCTCAAGGCAGGGGGTGGTTCAGGCGCAGTGCTGTGTCTGGCGAACGAGTTCGCCACGCAGGGAGTTGGGCAGGGCTTCCGTGATCTTCACGTCCACAAAGGTGCCGATTCGATCGGGCTCTCCTGTGAAGTTTACCACACGATTGCACTCGGTGCGGCCGGCAAGCTGGCCCGGATCTTTCCGGGAGGGGCCGGCCACCAGCACCCGCTGGGTGCTGCCCACCAGGCGACGGCTGTAGGACTGGGCCTGGCTCTGCAGCAGCTGCTGCAGGCGGGCCAGGCGTTCCTTCTTGACCTCGGCCGGCACGTCGTCGGGCAACAGCGCCGCCGGCGTGCCGGGACGCGGGCTGTAGATGAACGAGAAGGAGTGATCGAAGCCCACCTCCGCGACCAGATCCAGCGTGGACTGGAAATCGGCCTCGGTCTCGCCGGGGAAGCCGACGATGAAATCGGAGGAGAGGCGAATGTCCGGCCGGGCCTCGCGCAGGCGACGCACGATGGACCGGTACTCGAGCACCGTGTGCTTGCGCTTCATCAGCGCCAGGATGCGATCCGAGCCGCTCTGGACCGGCAGGTGCAGATGCCCCACCAGTTCCGGCACCTCGGCATGGGCCCGGATCAGGCTCTCGTTCATCTCCAGCGGATGGGAGGTGGTGTAGCGGATGCGATCGATGCCGTCGATGGCGGCCACGTAGTGGATGAGCAGGCCCAGATCGGCCACCCCGCCGTCGTGCATCTCGCCGCGATAGGCGTTGACGTTCTGGCCCAGCAGGGTCACCTCGCGCACGCCCTGCTCTGCCAGCGCCGCCACTTCGGCGATCACATCGTCCAGTGGGCGGGAGAATTCCTCGCCGCGGGTGTAGGGCACCACGCAGAAGGTGCAGTACTTGGAGCAGCCCTCCATGATGGAGACGTAGGCGGACGGCCCCTCCACCCGTGCCTCGGGCAGGTGGTCGAACTTTTCGATCTCGGGGAAGCTCACGTCCACCACCGCGCCGCGGGCACGGCGCACGTCGTCGAGCATCTGCGGCAGGCGATGCAGGGTCTGGGGACCAAAGACCAGATCCACATAGGGCGCCCGGGACAGGATCGCCTCGCCCTCCTGGCTGGCCACACAGCCGCCGACGCCGATCACGAGCTCGGGCCTGGCGTCCTTCAGTTCCCGCCACATGCCGAGCTGGGAGAAGACCTTCTCCTGGGCCTTCTCACGCACCGAACAGGTATTGAGCAGCAGCACGTCGGCTTCTGCCGGGTCGTCCGTGAGGGTCAGGCCATGGCTGGCCGCAAGCAGATCGGCCATGCGGGCCGTATCGTACTCGTTCATCTGGCAGCCGAAGGTGCGAATGTGGAGTTTGCCGCGCATGGATCTCGGGACACCGGGAAAAAGGGGCGTAAACTTAGCATTTTGCTCGAATTTTATCCACCATCCGGTGCCTGTGATACGATGCCGCTGGACAGGGTCAAAATCCCGCCTGCGGCCAGCCATTGCAATTGATCTCTGTCATACCCACATCGTCCTTGACGTGAAAGACTGGCCCTGACGAAAGACACCAAAGACAGAAAGGGGATGCCTATGCAGATTCCGCTCCAGACCGTCTACCACAACATGGAAAAATCCGACGCGATCGAAGCCAAGATCCGCGAAAAGGTGGACAAGCTCGAACATTTTGCCCCCGATATCATCCGCTGCCGCGTGACCGTCGAAGCGCCCCACAAGCACCACAACAAGGGCAATCCCTATACCGTAAAGATCGACATCACCCTGCCAGGCGGCGAGATCGTGGTCTCCAGTCACCCGGGCAAGAACCCGGCCCACGAGGATCTCTACGTGGCCCTGCGCGACGCCTTCGACGAGGCCCGCCGCCAGCTCGAGGACTTCGTGCGCAAGCGCCGCGGCAAGGTCAAACATCACCAGCCGCCACCCGCCGTGTAAACCCGCCGGCGCCCGTCCCTCGGCGGGCGCCGGCATCACCTCGCGCCGTTGTCCACCTCCGCCACCTGCCGTGCCGCGTCCACCACGGCACACAATGCCTCCGCCCCATCCAGGATCCGGGGCCCGTGACGTTGCAGCAGATCCGCATCGATGAGATAGAGCTGGTTGCGGGCCACGGCCGGTAACGAAGGCCAGCGCCGCCAGGCATCCAGCCACGCCTGCCGATTCTGCCCCATGCCGCTGCCGGCCACGATGATTTCCGGCCGTGCCGCCAGCACGGCTTCCACATCCACCTGTGGCACCAGCGCCGGCAGTTCCGCGAACACGTTGACGGCGCCGCACAACTGAATCACGTCCGAAATCAGATGCTGACCATTGATGGTCAATAGCGGCTGATTCCAGATCTCGTAGAACAGTCGCACCGGTCGGCGGCCGGCGTAGGTTTCCTGCAAGCGTCGGTAACGGGCCTCGAAGGCCCGGGCAAAACGTTGTGCCTGCGCCACCGTGCCAGCCAGCCTGCCAAGGCGCCGTGCCGTGGCGGCCACGTCCAGCACTCTCCGCGGTTCGTTGCGAAAGACCGGGATCCCCAACCGTTCCAGCGCTTCCACCTGCGCCGGATTGTTGCCGCTCGACCAGGCCACCACCAGATCCGGCCGCAGGGCCACGATGCGTTCGACATCGATATTGTTGTAGCCACCCACTCGTTGAATCGCTTTTGCCGCCGGCGGATAGTCACTGTAGTTGACCGCCCCGACAATCTTCTCGCCGGC